>JALYYF010000216.1 GCA_030946725.1 Candidatus Dormiibacterota bacterium | reverse complement strand
CTGCCGCCGGATGCGGTCGACCGGCTCGAGTCGGCCTGTCGGAAGGCGGGCGTGGGTGGGGTGGTGGCGCCCAACTTCGCGGTCGGCGCGGTGCTCATGATGCACCTGGCCTCGATCGCGGCGCCGTACTTCGACGCGGTGGAGGTCATCGAGATGCACCACGCCGGTAAGGCTGACGCGCCGTCCGGAACCGCGCTGGCAACCGCCCGCAAGCTGGCAGCCCGGCGCCAGTTCTCCTACAACCAGCCCGAGAAGACCCCACTCCAAGGCACCCGCGGCGGAGTGGAAGGGAACGTCGCCGTCCACTCGGTCAGGCTCCCGGGGCTGGTCGCCGACCAAGAGGTCCTCTTCGGGCTGCCGGGCCAGACCCTGGCGCTGACGCACCGGACCACCAGCCGCGAAGCCTTCGCCCCCGGGGTGCTCCTGGCGGTGCGCCAGGTGGCGCGTGAGCCCCGCTTCTATCGGGGCCTGGATGAACTGCTCGATCTTCACTGAATCGGCAGGAGCCGGCGGTACACTCTCCCGCATGTGTTCCTCCCACCGCGCATTGAACGTTGCCGTCGTCGGTGCGACCGGCATGGTCGGCCAGGAAATGCTGCGAGTTCTCGGGCAGCGGAAGTTCCCGGTCGGCAAGCTCAAGGCGCTGGCGTCGGAGCGCTCGGAGGGACTGGAGGTCCGCAGCAACGGCCATAGAGTGCCGGTGGAGGCTCTGCGCGAGGACTCATTCGAGGGGATCGACCTGGCACTGTTCAGCGCCGGCGCCGACGTCTCCCTGCTCTATGCGCCGCTTGCCGTGGAAGCGGGGGCGCTGGTGGTGGACAACAGCTCCGCCTGGCGGATGAAGGACAACGTCCCCCTGGTGGTTCCAGAGGTCAACCCGGAGGACATCAGGCACGGCGAAGGCATCATCGCGAACCCCAACTGCTGCACGATCCCGCTCAGCGTCGCTCTGGAGCCGCTGCGCCGGGAAGCGGGTCTGCGCCGTGTCCTTGTCTCCACCTACCAGTCCGCCTCCGGCGCCGGCAAAGCGCTGGTCGACGAGCTCGATGAGCAGACCCGTGCGATCGCGGCCGGCCGCACGCCGGAGGTCGTCGTCTACTCGCACCAGCTTGCCCAGAACGTCGTTCCGGGTGGTTGGAAGCCCGAGCAGGAGGGCTACAACGAAGAGGAGCTGAAGATCGCCCAGGAGACGCGCAAGATCCTCCACGAGCCGGCGTTGCCCGTTGCCGCCACGTGCGTCCGGGTGCCGGTGCCGGTCGGCCACGGGGAGGCCGTCTTCCTGGAGACCGAGCGAATGCTCGCGGCGGACGATGCCCGGCTGATTCTGGGCATGGCTCCCGGTGTGATCGTGGAGGACGACCCACACGCCCGCATCTACCCGACGCCGGCCGGCGTGGCCGGCAAGGACGAGGTCTATATCGGCCGGATCCGCAACGACCTCTCCTCCAGCCACGGACTGGCACTGTGGATCGTCTCCGACAACCTGCGCAAAGGAGCTGCGCTCAACGCCGTCCAGGTGGCGGAGCGCGCGCTCGAAATGGGGGTGCTGTAGATGGCAGAGATCGGCCGCTTGCTCACAGCCATGGTGACGCCGTTCAACACCGACGGCAGCGTCAACTACGGGGCGGCCCAGGACCTGGCCCGCCGGCTCTGCGAGGACGGCTCCGACGGAGTGGTCGTGGCGGGTACGACGGGCGAGTCCCCGACACTTTCGGACGACGAGAAGGTCGAGCTGGTGCGCCGGATCAAAGAGGCGATCCCCGAAGGCAACGTCGTCGCCGGCACCGGCGGCAACGACACCCGCCACTCCGTCGAGCTCTCGGAAAGGGCGATGGAAGCGGGCGCCGACGCGCTGCTCTGCGTCGTGCCGTACTACAACAAGCCCACCCAGGAGGGCATGTACCGCCACTTCAGCGAGCTGGCCCGGGTCGGCCCGCTGATCATGTACAACATCCAGGCCCGGACCGGCGTCAACATGACCGCCGCCACGACTCTCAGAGTCGCCGGAGAGCCGAACGTCCTTGGTGTCAAGGAGGCCAGCGGCGACATCGATCAGATGGGACTGGTCTGCGCCGGCGCTCCGCACGGCTTTCGCGTCTGGTCAGGTGATGACAGCTTCACGCTGCCGCTGCTGGCCGTAGGGGGCTACGGCGTGATCTGCGTCGTCTCCCACCTCGCCGGCCGGGCGGTGAAGGACATGATCGAGGCGCATCTGGAGGGCCGCAACGACGTCGCCCGAGACATCCACCAGCGTCTGCTGCCCGTCATCAAGGCACTGATGACGACCGCCTCCAACCCGATCCCCGTCAAATCGGTGCTCAACGCCCTCGGCTCTCCGGCGGGATCGTTTCGGCTCCCGCTGACACCGCTCGCGGAGGCCGACCTGGGCCGGGTGATGGAAGTGGTGCGCTCGGCCGGTGACCTGATCACGACGCCGCGGGCGTCCAAGACTTTCGCGGGCGCCCCAACCCTCTGATTGGAACCCGCCGCACCGGAGTCGAAGGGGACGTCGCCAGGGGGCCAGACGGATCTCGAGCTAGAGGCGGTCCACGCCCGGATTCGTGTCTGCACGCTCTGCGGCCTGCACGCCAGCCGAACGCAAGCGGTCCCCGGAAGCGGTCCCGTGCCCGCCGACGTGATGATCGTGGGGGAGGCCCCGGGCTTCAACGAGGACGTGCAGGGCCTGCCCTTCGTGGGGGCCGCGGGCAAGCTGCTGGACACCCTGCTCGCTCAGATCGGCCTCAGCAGGGACCAGGTCTTCATCACCAACATCCTGAAATGCCGGCCGCCGCAGAACCGGGACCCCATGCCGAACGAGGCCGAGGCCTGCCTGCCCTACCTTCGTCACCAGTTCCGCCTGATACGCCCCAAGGCGGTGCTGGTGCTCGGGCGCCATGCGCTGGAACGCATGCTGCCGGGAGTGGGCTCGATCTCGCGCGTGCACGGTGAGTTCTTCATGCGGGGCGGAGTGGCCTTCATGCCCTGCTACCACCCGGCGGCGGCACTTCACAATGGAAGCCTCCTGAACGACCTGCAGAGAGACTTCGACCGGGTGCGCAGCTACCTGGACAGGATGCTGGCGCCTCCTGAGCCGGAGCCCGAGCCAGAGGTGGCCGCCGAGGCGACCGCCTCGCCACCCGACTCCGCGGAGCAGCTGTCCCTGCTTTGAATCCATCAGCGGTGCGATACGTCCCGCTGGGCGGGCTGGGCGAGGTCGGCCTCAACATGTGGGCCCTCGAGTACGAGGGCCAGGTCCTGGTCGTCGACGCCGGCCTCATGTTCCCGCACGAGGAGATGCTCGGAGTGGACCTGGTCCTGCCGGACCCGGCCTACCTCCTGGACCCCTCCCGCAAGGTGCTCGGCATCTTCCTCACGCACGGTCACGAGGACCACATCGGAGGACTTCCGTTCCTCCTCCGAAGGCTGAACGTGCCGGTGTACGGGACCTCGCTGACCCTCGGCCTGTCCAAGCCGCGTCTGCGAGAGCACCGTGTGCTCAACGAGGCCGACCTGCGGACGGTCCGGATTGGCGACCGCGTCCAGCTGGGACCCTTCAGGGTCGAGACCGTCGCCGTCTGCCACAGCATCCCCGACGCGGTCGCTCTGGCCATCGAGACGCCGGTCGGCCGTGTGGTCTACACCGGTGACTTCAAGCTCGAGGAGAACCCGCCGCTGGGACGCGGGACCGACGTCGAGCGGTTCCGGCGGCTCGGCGCGGAGGGGGTGCTGCTCCTGCTCAGCGACTCGACCAACGCCGAGAGAGAGGGGCACAGCGGATCGGAGAGGGACCTGGAGCCGGAGTTCCGGAGAATCTTCCGGGAGGCGCCGGACCGGATCGTGGTCGCGACCTTCGCCTCCAACATCCACCGCATCCAACAGGTGGTCAGCCTCGCCGCCGAGCACGGGAGGCGAGTGGCGGTCGCCGGCCGGAGCCTTCGCAACGCATTCCACACGGCGCGTGAGCTTGGCTACCTGCAGGTGCCCGACGGCCTCACGGTCCGGCTCGCGGAGGCCAATACCGTCAGCCGCCTGGTCCTGCTCACGGCCGGCAGCCAGGGCGAACCCGTGTCCGCCCTCTCCCGGTTCGCCGCCCGCCGCCACCAGGCCGTCAACGTCCAGTCCGGCGATTGGGTCGTGATCTCGGCTCGCCCCATCCCCGGCAACGAGCGCCTCGTCTACCAGACGATCAACAACCTGTACCGCAACGGCGCCGCACGGGTGTTCTACTCCGAGGTCGGGCACGTGCACGTCTCCGGCCACGCCCACCGGGACGAGCTCCGGGAGATGATCGACCTGATCCACCCGCGGTTCTTCATCCCGGTCCACGGCGAGTACCGGCAGCTGCACCACCATGCCGAGCTGGCGCTGGCCGCCGGCATTCCCCGTGAGAACGTGCTGGTGATCGAGGACGGCAGGATCGTGGAGCTGACCGCCGAGTCGTTGACGGTCGGTGACCAGAGCGTGTCGGGCCTGGTGTTCGTCGACGGGCTGGGCATCGGCGACGTGGAGCAGGTCGTGCTTCGCGACCGCAGTCAGCTGGCGAGCGATGGCCTGGTGGTGGCGACCGTGGTACTGGACCGCGACACGGGTGTCGTGCGCACCGGACCGGAGCTGATCGCCCGGGGCTTCATGGACCCGGAGCTCTCTGAAGACCTGTTGCGCGAGGCCAGCGCCGAGGTGCTCGCGGCGGTCAGGGGAGCGGGCCCGCGCCCCGACCTGACCCTGCTCCAGGAGTCGATCCACGAGGCGCTCTCCCGGCTGCTCTGGAAGCGAACCCGGCGGCGACCGATGGTGATCCCGCTGCTGACCGAGCTCTAGCGTCGTGATGGACGGCTCCCGCGCGGCCCCGGCGTAGTGGCTAGGCTATCGACCGGATGAAGATGCCCCCGCTGGCCCTGAGCGCGCCCACGCTTTGCCCCCGCTGTGACTCGCCCTCAGGCCTGGCCGACTTCTGCCTCCAGTGCTCCCTCCAGCTTCGTCAGTGCGGCAACTGCCATGGCGTGGCCGGCCCCTTCGACCGCCACTGCGGCTTTTGCGGCTTCGAGCTCCTGCGGGGGGCCCATCGCAGCCCCGTCTGGCGTCTGTGGCTGCTCATTGCACTGGTCCCGCTGGCGGCCGGCCTGGGTTACGGGGCCTGGGTGGCGAGGCTGCCCATGGCCGCGACTCAAGCCGTGAGCTCGGCGGTCCGGCCCGCGCCCACACCCGAGCTCCGTCCCTATCAGAGCCAGCGCCTCCACGTGGCGTACGCGATCCCGCGCGACTGGCAGGCCATCGACTACACACGCTCCTCCGACGCCGGGCGCACCATGCCGTTCGTGGTGATCGCGAAGGCGCCCTCCGACCAGCAGGCCGTTTCGGACGCCAAAGGCGACCTGGTCAGCGCACGGCCCCAGGGCACTGTACTGGCCCTGGGACGGCCCACGATCGACACCAGCCTGGTCGCTGACGCGAGCGCACCCGCCGCGGTCCTGACCTCGGAGGTCGCCCCGCTGGCCGCGAATCCGCCTGCGGGCGTCAGGGTGGAGGTCGTGCGCCCGGTCCGTCCCGGCACGGTTGGGGGGCAGCCGTCCGCCACCGTCGTCCTCAAGCTCACGCGCGACGGTTCGACGTACTACCTGGAGCGCGCCCTGGTGTACGCCCCGAGTGGGAAGGCGGCTCCGATGGTGCGCGTAGAGGCACTGCTGCCCGCATCCGGTTGGCAGTCGCCCGACCACGTCGCGATCGACTCGATCGTGGCCTCGGTTCGATCCGGCTGATCGCCTCTCAGAACGGCCTGACGAGCCGGCCGCCGCACTCCGTGCAGTAGCTGTGACGCTGCAGGTTGTGGTGGCCGCAGCGGCCGCAGACCAGGCGCCGGGGGGGCTCGGCCTCACTCCAGCGATCCCGGTCCCGGCGGTACCAGACGCCGTTCTCGGGACCCAGCGACCATTCCCTACCCTCGCCGTCGACGACTCGCAGCTGGCGCACGGCGGCACGAAAGGAGCGGGGGTCCAGGGAACCCTGACGCCGGTCGCCCAGCAGGGCCCGGTACCGCATCTCCGCCTGGCCGAAGGGATCGATCGCCACCGGGCCAGCATATAATCGCTGGAGGCCGCGCACATCCGCCGGCCGATTCAGCATTGCGCCGCACCACTGCACGCTCCCCACGTCTTGCAACTTCGACGACACCGGCACGCCGGGGTCCTACTCGCTCTACGCGCGCGAGCAGGCGTCGCAAGCCCCTCCTGACGCCGACACAGGCCCGTGAGGCCGCCGGCGTGGTCCTCGCCGGGCTCGGAGTCCTCTGCCTGGTGGCCATGCTCGCCGGCGGAGGGCCGCTCCTCAACAACCTCCACGCCGCTGTGCTGAGGATCTTTGGGGTCGGCTGGCCGATCCCGGTCGCCGCCGCGGTCGGGCTTGGAGTGCTCTGGATCTGGCCGAAGTCCCCTGAACTCCGGCCCACCGACGTGGGGGCGGGGCTGAGCGGCGCCCTGGCCATCCAGGGGCTGTTGAGCCTGGCCTCCGCCGGAGCGGGGGGCAGCCTTGGGGGCACGGTCGAGCAGCTGATCGCGAGTCTCGTCGGCCGCCCCGGCGCGCTCGTCGTCCTGAGCCTGGTGCTGGTCCTCTCTCTCATCGTCGGCTTCCACTTCAGCGTGGGAGCGACGCTGGTCGGGCTGGCCGAGGCGATGCAGGCCGGCTACGCGGAGCGCCAGCGAATCGAGTCCCTGGTCCGCCGGGCGAAGGGAGACAAGCCTGAACCGGTGGCCGCCCTGCCCGCGCCCGCGGGAGGATCTGCGGCGGCCGGCGTCGAGCCCCTCACCGGCCAGGTGATCTCCCCGGATGCGACCCCCAGCCCGCTGCCGGCGGCGCAGGTGCCGGTCCCCGCGTGGACTCCGACAACTCCGCTGGACCCGAGGACGTGGCGCGAGGAGCACCCGGAACGCCCGCCGCGACCCGCGGGGGAAGAGGAGCCCCGACCGCTGGTCAGGGTGGTGGCAGACCCGCAGGACGACCTGCCCGAGGTCGACTGGAAGGTGCCTCCCACCAGCCTCCTGGATAGCGTCATCGCGAAGAAGGAGCGCATGCAGGAGGAGGTGAAGCGGAACGTCCGCGTCATCGAAGGGACCTTGGGCACGTTCGGAGTCGAGGCGAGGGTGATCGGGGTCAACACCGGACC
>JALYYF010000192.1 GCA_030946725.1 Candidatus Dormiibacterota bacterium | reverse complement strand
GCGGCTACGGCCAGGGGCCAGCGGGAAGGCCTGAAGTGAAGGACGACGTGGTGGGAGCCTGGGGTGAGGCAGACGCCCTGGAGCAGGCCGTCGACGCGGCCGATGGGGGCCGGCCGTCCGTCCACCTCCGCCGTCCAGCCCGGGTAGTCGACGTTGGTGACGACCAGCAGTGCTGGGTTGGCGCTGCGCGTACGCGCCTCCACCGCCTCCGCGTCGTTGCGCAGCAGCTGCGCCTCACTGAGAGGGGCACCGGCTGCCGGGCATGTTGTGCGGGCCAGCGTCGCCGAGAGGCGGGGATCGAAGCCAGGGCCGGCGAGCCGCTCGCGCGCCTGGGCATCGTCGCTCACCGGCACGACGTTGCCGACGAGGTGAGCGCGCGGCAGCGCCTGGTCGTCCTGGAAGATCACCAGGCCCCTGGACGCCTCTGCCTGCCGGTAGCCGAGCCTCCGGGCTGCCTGGACCCCGTCCGGGCTGCTCACGACCAGGTAGCGCACCCCGAGCAGCTCCAGAAGGGGACGGTTCACGGGCTCGCTGGTGAGGTACGTGAAGGGCAGGTCCGCCAGGTTCTGGAAGCCGGCTGGCAGCAGCAGCTGGCGGAACTCGACGTAGGGGCCGAGGGGCAGTATCCCGCCCTCGTAGCCGTCGACCGAGGCCAGACCGTCGCGGGTGGGCAGGTTGGGATGCTCGATCACGCCTCGAGCGAGGAGGTCGGCCTGGCCGGGGTCGGCAAGGGGCACCGGCGTGGTCACGTCGATGGTCCTGGCCAGGGACAGGCTGCGATATGGGCTCTCGGCCGTGGGAAGGAGCCTGGTCGTGCTCTGACGGCTGTACAGCACAGGGTCGACCGGGTGCGCCACGTTGGACGGCTGGGCGGCGAGCAGCAGATCGGCGCAGCTGAGCCCCACGAGCAGCGCCGTGGCCGGCCACCCCAGCCGGCGCCCGACGGTCAGCACGAGGGCGGCCCCGACGGTCAGGGCGCACCAGGCCAGCAGCTGGCCGGCGACCGGCGGGGCCGGATACCACTTCGCGATCAGCGCGGTGTGCCCGCTCCTGTGCAGGAAGGAGGCCAGCACTCCGGCGAAGGTGATGAGACCGAGGGCGCCCACTGCCAGGGCCGCCCGGCGCCCGCGCAGCTCCATGGCTCCCATGCTGGCCAGTGCCGGCAGGGTGAAAGTGGTTATCAGGAGGATTCGCCCAGGCGCTCGGAACATTGCGAAGCCGGGCATGAAGTCGTAGGCGACCCGGAACGGCAGCGTCGGGTAGCCGCGGGCGAGGAGGACGGCGAGCAAGCTGACGCCGAGCAAGGCCCAGGTCAAAGGTTCGCGGCGGCGCGCTACGGCTCCGACCAGGGCCACCGCGATGGTGATGATGCCGACGTAGGCAGCCCACTCAGAAGTGGTCCCGTGCACGTAGTCGCCGAAGAGCTGCTGGAGCAGTACTTTCGCTGGAACAGGGCCGGCGCCCGCCTCGGCTATTCCCACGCCTCCCGAGCGCAGGGACTGCCGGCTCAGCTCAAGAGTGGGCAGGAGCTGGACCCCCGCCAGCAGCAGGCTGACCACCACACCCAGTCCCGCGGCGGCCAGGCCCCGCAAGGACCCGACCGGATCGCGGCGGCCCTCACCCAGCACCAGGCCCGCGAGCCAGGCGGCGGCGATGAGCACCGTGTAGTAGACGACCTGGGGATGGCCGGCGAAGAGCTGCACGCAGAGGCCGGCGGCCAGCACGGCGGCCCAGCGCGGGCTGCGCAACCGGTAGGCCTGGTCCACGCCGAGGATCACGAGCGGCACCCAGGGCAGCGAGTTGCCTATGTTCAGCTGCTCCGCGTGCTGGATCGCGAAGCCGCCGAGCCCGAACCCCGCCGCCCCGATCAGCGCAGCGGTGGGTGCCACCCGCAGTGATCGGCGGGCGAAAGCGTAGAAGAATGCGCCCGCCAGCCACACGTGCAGCAGCATGTCGATCGTCAGCACCTGCGGCCGCGTGCTGAGGACGAACACGAGGTTGAAGGGATACAGGACCGCGCTCGGGATGTTGGCGAGCAGGGGGACTCCGAGGTAGATGTCCGGGTTCCAGAACGGCAGCCGTCCCTGCCGGAGGGCCTCGGCCACTGCAACCCGGTAGGGATACGCGTAGAGGGAAAGGTCGTAGCCGGCGACGACCAGCCGGCCGCTGAGCGACTGCCGGAAGACGGCGCCACTCAGCAGGGCCAGCACGCCCAGCGAGAGGACGTCCGGGTGGCGGCGGAGAGCTAGGCGGGCCTGTGCGCGAGGGCGACGACGGAGAGACCGAACGGCGGGCTCACCAGGCGCTCCAACCCAGTCAGGAGCGGTACCAGGCGGTCGTAGGCGCGCACTGCCTTTAGCCGGCGCTGGCGTAGCAGTCTCACGTTCACCAGCCACCCGAACGCCCCGAGCGGGTTGCTGTAGCTGACCCTGTCCACGTGGAAGCCAACGCTGCGTAGTTTCTCTGAGAGTTCCCGCTTGCCATACCTGCGCTGATGTCCGATCAGCTCGTCGAAGGGACCGTAGAGTGCCTGGTGAGCGGGCACCAGCAGCGCCAGCCGGCCTCCAGGGCAGAGGGCATGATACACCTGGCGCATCGCCCCCACGTCGTCGGGAATGTGCTCGAAGACGTTGAAGCTGACGGCCGAGTCGAAGCCCAGCGCCGCAAAATCGAAGCTGGTCGATGTGATGTCCAGGCACTCGATGCGCACGTTCTGGTGACCCGCGAAACGCGCGCGAAGCTCATCCACGTACTCCGGGACGACCTCCAACCCGAGCACCAGCTCGCGGTCGAGCAGGAACTCGGTCATCGTGCCGGTTCCGGAGCCGATCTCGAGCACGCGACGGCCCAGCGCGGGCCTGGCACGCTCGAAAAGCCAGCGATTGTAGTTGCGAGCGCCGGTCATCTGGTCGAGGGTCCGGTTGCCCGCGCCCTCGGCCTGATAGGCCTGCTCGTTGACGGTCGATTCCACGGGCCAACAGTCTAGGTGTCGGGTCTCGGAGGTGCCGTGCTGATCGGTGGAGCCGAGTGTGCGGACCCCCTCCCAACTCTCCCCGCAAGGGGGAGGGAGACAACAAAGGGGAGGGAGGATTTGACAGCGCTGTGCGGCGCTGCCACGGTTCTACGCCGGCATGCGGTGGCGGGGACCTTGCTCGTGGCGGGTGGCTCGGGTATTGGGCGTGATCGCGGCGAGCCTGACGCTCTCCGCATCCCCGCCCGTCCACGGCGCTGCCCCGGCCACCCCTTCTCCGGCGGCGGCAACACCTGGCGCTCCGACCCCTCCGCCGGTCTCCGCGTCGCCCATCGCCACCATCTCGGCGTCCCCTGGAGCCAGTCCCTCGGTGCCGCCCCGTTCGCCTGGCCCGGTGCCGTCGGGACGCTCCTCGACCGCGCGTCAGCCGGGGAACGTCTCGCCGCCGGTCCCCGGGATCGACGTGATAGTCGCCGGGTCGGACGGCTCGCTGTGGTCTCAGGGTTGGGACGGGAACGGCTGGACCGGCTGGCGATTCTTCGGCGGCAGCTCGCACTCCGCCCCGGCCCTGACCAGCTGGGGCAACGGGCGTCTCGACGTCTTCGTCCAGGGCACCGACAACGCGCTCTGGCACCGCTGGTTTGACGGCGGCTGGAGCGTCTGGGAGTCGCTTGGCGGACAGATGACCTCGGCGCCCGCCGCGGCCGCATGGGCAGGGGGACGCCTCGACGTGGTCGCCCGCGGGACGGACAACGCGGTCTGGCACCGATGGCTCGACGGCGGCGGCTGGCACGGCTGGGAGACGCTCGGGGGCACCCTCATGTCGGCGCCCGGCCTGGCCTCGTGGGGAGCATTCCGGCTGGACGTCTTCGGGCAGGGAACCGACAACCAGCTCTGGCACGACTGGTCGAACGGGCTGCGCTGGGGCGGCTGGGAGCCGCTGGCCGGAATCCTCACCTCTGCGCCCGGGGCGGTCTCCTGGGGCGGGGGACGCATCGACGTCTTCGCCCGAGGCAACGACGGCGGCCTCTGGCACCGCTGGTGGGGGGGAACGAGCTGGCTCGGCTGGGAGCCCCTGGGGGGTTCCTTGACCTCCGCGCCCGCGGCGGCCTCATGGGGTCCCGGCCAGCTGGACGTGTCCTTCCGGGGTACCGACGGCGCGCTCTGGCACCACCAGTACGGCAGCCCCGGCTGGCGGGGCTGGCAGCAGCTGGGTGGCGCGCTGGACGCGGCACCCGGGGCCAGCGCGTGGACGGCCTCGACCAACGTCCTGAGCTCGGTGCCCTACCACCACCAGGACTACGAGCTCTCCTGCGAGGCAGCGTCGCTGCAGATGGCGCTGGCTCACCAGAGCGTGAATGTTTCCCAGGGCCAGGAGCTCGGGGACATGGGCATCGACTGGCGCTCCGGCTACTACTCGGGCGGGGTCCTGCGCTGGGGTGATCCCTACCAGGGCTTCGTGGGCAATCCCAGCGGCAGCGAGGTGGCCCTCACCGGCTACGGGACGTTCTTCTCGCCGGTGAACAGGATCGCCGGCGGCTATGGCGGCAACGTTCTCCGCCAGGGTGAGGGCGTCCCGGCCGGCGACGTGTACCAGGCGGTGCT
>JALYYF010000178.1 GCA_030946725.1 Candidatus Dormiibacterota bacterium | reverse complement strand
GGTCAGGACCTCCTGCTCTCCGGCAGCGGGATGCTCTTCAATGCGCTGACGCAGGCGAACCTGATCGACCTGTACCGCTTCATGCTGCACCCGGTCATCCTCGGGAAAGGCCCGCGGCTGTTCGGAGACATCGGCGAGCAGGGAAACCTGAAGCTGACGCATACCGAGTCGTTCCGCTCGGGCATCGTCGTCCTGGAGTACGAGCCGGCCGAGCGATCCTAAATTTAGCCGGCCACTGTTCCGAGTGCCGCGGCGCCGAGGCCGGCGCGATTTCAGAAGCTTCCGCCGCCGGACGCGCCCCCGGAACCGGAGTCTCCGCCGCCGCCTCCTCCGGAGCTGGAGCCCGAGTCTCCGGAGGAGGAGCCGGAGCTTCCTCCGCCATCGGTCACGGAAGTTCCCGTGGAGGCGGCGTAACCGCCGGCGCCCAAGCTGCCCGAACGGGTCCACCCGGAGCCGCGACGGGTACCGGCGACGATCGCCCAGGCCGCGAAGGCGATGGACAGGCCCAGGCCGATCACCCCGCCCGCCACGACCAGGAGCAGCGTGATTCCCCAGAACCAGTCCCCGTTCCGGGATGAGTTGGGCGCGGGCTTCACCAGCTCCATACGGGCCGCTTCGAGGCCCGCGGCCAGGCCACCGGCCACGTCGCCCTCCGCCAGGAGAGGCCGCATGGAGTGGTCGAAGATGTCCTGCAGCCGGGCGGCGGAGAGCCGGCCGTTCTCGACGTGTGCGGAGCCGGAGTACAGCGCCGCGGCGCCATGCTGGGGATCGCTGGGCGCCAGGTTCACGAAGGCGACCAGGCCGTCCCGGGCCCCCGCCCCGCTCTCCACCCGCCAGGCGTCCATGAGCTCGCGGGCGTCGCCACGGGTGGCGGCCTGGTCCGACGCCAGCAGCCGCACGTAGACGATCGTCGGAGCGCCGGCCCTGCCCAGGTCCGTCGCCCGCGCCTCCAGGCCGGCGACCTGCGCGGCGGTCAGCCTGCCGCTGCGATCGAAGACCTGCTGGCCGGCGGTCCTGGTGCCGAAGTCCTGGGTTGCGGCGGCCGGCAACGGAACCGCCGCCACGACCAGCAGCGCCACCGCGACTCCTGCGGCGACTCTCGCGAAAGAAAGCATTGGCGTGAGCCTTTGGACCATCCGCCCCAGGAAGCCGTTACAGCCAGGTCTCTCCCTTCGCGGGGGGAGAGATTCGATTCCTTTCCTACCCATGACCTATTGCTACTGCTTCTTGGCGATGGCTTCGCCGAGCTGCTCCTTGGTCATCTTCGATGCGCCCTTCACGCCCAGGCTCCGAGCCCGCTCGTAGAGCTCCTGCCTGGAGTGGCCGAGGACGTCCACGCCGCCGAAGGTCCTTCCCTGGCCGCTCCGGGCACGGGCTCCGCCACGTGCCGCCTGCGGGTCCGAGGGCCCCTTGTGATCCTTCTCCTCCCAGTGGTCCCCGACCTTCTCGAAGGAGTGCTTCACCGCGGCGAAGGCGGTTCGATGGGCGCGCTCACCCTCTCCGTATGTCTCCACGGCGCTGTCATGGACCTTCTCGAAGGTCCGCTGCGCCTTGGCCGGCGAACGCTGTAGCGTCCCCGGGAGGTCCCCCTTGCTTCGCGGCATAGTGCTACCTCCTGACTAACACTTTTGATGCCAGCACCAGTGTACGCTTGGGCAATGCGGACGGCATTGCGCATGACTCTCGCCGCGGCGCTGGCCGGAGGTGCGTTGGCGGCCCGGGACTGGTGGTGGCGGCAGCGTGAGGAGGGCCTGGAAGGCCAGGTCGCCGTGGTGACCGGCGGTTCCCGCGGGCTCGGCCTCCTGGTCGCCCGAGAACTGGCCCGGCAGGGCTGCCGCGTCGCGATCTGCGCCCGCCATTCCGATGAGCTGGAAAAGGCGGCCCGGATCCTCCGTACGGAGGGTCTCGAGGCTCTGACGGTACCCTGTGACGTCTCCGATCGGGCGCAGGTCGAGGAGATGGTGCGCCGGGTGACCGACGAGCTGGGTCCCGTCGACGTGCTGGTGAACAATGCCGGGATCATCCAGGTGGGTCCCCTCGAGGCGATGGACGAGGCTGACTTCCGCCGGAGCATGGACGTCATGTACTGGGGCGTCGTCCATCCGACCCTCGCCGTGCTGCCGGAGATGCGCCGCCGGCGCCGCGGCCGGCTCGTGAACGTGACCTCCATCGGTGGCAAGATCGCGGTGCCCCACCTGCTGCCCTATTCCGCCGCCAAGTTCGCCGCGGTCGGCTTCTCCGAGGGGCTGCGGGCCGAGCTGCAGGGAAGCGGCGTGATGGTCACCACGGTGGTCCCCGGACTCATGCGAACCGGATCGCATCTCAATGCCGAGTTCAAGGGCAAGACGCGCGACGAGTTCACCTGGTTCTCTTTGGGAGCGACGCTGCCTTTGATCTCCATGGACGCCGAGCGAGCGGCCGGCCGGATCGTGACGGCCACCCGCCGCGGCGAGCCCGAGGTCATCCTTTCGCTGCCGGCCACCCTGGCGGTTCGGGTGCACGGGTTCCTGCCGGGACTCGTCACGGACCTGCTCGGCGCGGTCGGCCGGATTCTGCCGGCGGCCGGTTCGACCACCGGCAGCCGCCGCGGCGGCGAGGCCTACCAGCGCTCTGGCCGCTGGCTCAAGCTGGCCACGGCGCTCGGGAGCAGGGCGGCAGCCCGCAACAACGAGGCGTAGGTCAGGCCTACAGGTCTCCGCGCCGGACGCCTGCGGCCGCTTCCGCGCTTCCGCGCGGCCGCTCGAGCCTTCCATGTGGCATTCCGGGCCGGCGTCTGTCATATTGGGGGGTGCCATCTTCATCATGCTGCGCAAGCTGCAGTCCCACTTATTGGCACAGGCCCCCGGGCCCCTTGCCTCGGCGCCTTCTCAGTGAGTGCCTTCTGGCAGTCCGTCTTCCGCATCGGGGTCGGCTTCTTCTGGCTCTTCTTCGCGTATCAGGGCTGGAGCGGGAACGGTCCCAGCCCGGCCGCCGTGCAGGCGGGATTCGTCACCAACCCGATCCCCGGCGTCCACGAGGTGCTCGTCACCGTCGTGCTGCCGAACTGGGTCTGGTTCTCGCTCCTGCAGACTGCGGCACAGGTGGTCGTCGGCTCCCTGCTCGTGCTCGGGCTGTTCACCCGGCCGGCGGCCATCGTGGGCAGCGTGCTGGCCATCGACCTCGCACTCACAGTGGCCTTCATAGAACCCAGCATCGTGAATCGCTGGGTCTACTACCTCCTGGTCCTCGGCAACCTGGAGCTGGCGTTCAACGGACCCGGGGCACTCTCTCTGGACCAGCGCGGTATCGCCTGACCGAGCGCCTGCCCGGGGGACCCCTAAAAATGGTTGGGCTCCCGACCCCCCGGCAAGGGGAGCGGGAGCCCGGCTCTCTGGTCGTCCTGGTTCTGGACCTACCCGAGCAGCATCTGGAAGAAGGCGCGGTAACGCTGGAGCGCAACCCGCATGGCCTCGGTGTCGGAGCCGTCACTGAGCGCGCCGCGGAGCTGTCGCAGGTAGTCCTCGCGCAGGCGCACCAGCCGCTCCATGACCTCGCCCACCAGGGCGTCGGCCTGCTCGGTGGCGGCGTGCGGGTCGTCGATGAAGGTCCCCTGAATCGTCTCCCAGCGGGCCTGGAAGGTCCTGGCGTCGTCAGGTGAGAGGACGGCGGTCTGCTCCGCGAAGGTGACCGCGCCCGGTGCTGCCTGGGTGCCCAGCGCGGCCTGGTCGCCGCGGCCCTCCGCGGCGGTGGCGTCGGTGGACCTCGCCTCGGCATCCGGCGGCGTCACCGCCTGACGCTCCGTCGCAGCGTCGTAGGCGGCCTCACTCCGGGATGTGCCCGCACCGGTTGGTTGGTCTGCCGGCCCGGCGTAGGCCTGGCTCTCGGTGGAAGCCCCGGTTCGCGACTCCTCAGCGGACTCGGTGGTCGCCGTCGAGGCGGCGCCGCCCGGCTCTCCTTCCGCGTAGTTCTCACGCTCGCCCCGGGTCTCCGGCCCGGCGTCATGACCGGACTCCGAGCGGCTCGGATCCTCGGCCTCGGTCGATCGCTGGCGGCCGGCGTACTCCTCCGAGCCCGCGTGCCGGCCGGGTTCCGTCTCGGACGTCGGCACCGACTCCACCGACTCGTCCCGGCCGCTCTCGGAGTATTCGCCCCCGGGGTCCACGTAGTTGCGATCCGTTCCCTCTCTGCCCGTGTCGGTGTACTCGCGCGACGCGTCGGCCGCCGCCGGTCGCTCCTGCGGCACCGCTTCGTCGCGCCGGCCGCCTTCTCCGTCCGGATAGGCTCTCGGCTTGTCGTCTTGCCTCTCCATCTAGGACACCTCCTCCTGTCGTGGGCCGCCCTTAGGGGCGGGCTGGCCCAAGAGCTGGTTGAACAGCGCGCGGTAGTGGACCATGGCCTGGCGCAGGTCGTCTGTGCTGGCACGACCCTCCGAGTCGGCGCTTGAGATCCGGTGCGCGCTGCGGTAGTTCTCGACCACGTCCGAGTGGTCAACCGAGACGTATTCGGCCTGCTGCTCGAATCCCTCGGTCGGGTAGCCGCGGTCTCCCATCACGCGGGTGACAAGGACGTCGGCCTCGCGAACGGCTCCTTTGGGATCGTCGACAAAGCGGGCCTGGATCACGCGCCACGACTCCGCGTACCGGGTCCTGGCGTCCGGATCGAGCTCCCGGATGTCGAGCTGCTTGCGCCGCTTGACGCGGTCCTCGAGGGCTCGCTCGGCAGCGGCCTTGTCCCCCGACTCGGCCACTGTCCGGTCGTATTCGGGACCGAAGCGGTCCCGTAGCTGACGCCGCTGGTTCTGCCTGATGGCGAACGCCGCGACGGCCACGACCACCACCACGAGGATGACGATCGCAATCAGCAAGGCGGTCGAACTCATATCTCCTCCTCTCGAAGCGGGTGCGCCGCTCCGGGAATTCTTACCACGAACGCTATCACTAAATATGGTAAACGTGTGGACCAGGAGCAAGGTATGCTCGCGTCCATGAATGTGGGGCTTCGGGGAGGGTCATGAAGGCCGGCCCACGCAAGCCCGCGCGTGCCCGGCCGGGCGCGCAGAGCGGCGGTATCCCGGAGGCCACGGACGAGCCGGAGGTTCCTGAGGCCGGGCTGCGGGAAAGCGAACCTGCGGATCGCCCGGAGGCTCCGCGGAAGGCCGGCACGCCGTCCCCCGAGCCAGCCGGCGCCGAGGCCGCCGGCAGCTCCACCCACCACCCGCTGGGTTGGTTCTGGTTCCGGGCCGCTGCCATCGCGGTGGCGCTCTTCTACGGCTACCAGCTGCTGCTGGTGGTGCGCGGTTGGGTGGAGGTGGTGCTGGACGTCCTGTTCCTGTGCATCTTCGGGCTGGTGCTCAGCTTGATCGTCCAGCCCTTCGTGGAGGGTCTCCAGCGTCACGCACGGATGCCTCGGGCGGCGGCCATACTGAGCGTCCTCGCCTCGCTCCTCCTGCTCTTGAGCGGCGCGCTCTACCTGCTTGCCGGTCCCCTTGTGAGCGAGGCGAGTTCGTTGAGCCGGGAGCTGCCCGCGCTGCTACAGCGCGCGCAGAGCGCCTACCTCCGGCTCCAGGCCGACGTCGGCCTCCAGGCCTTCGGTCTCAATCCGCGCAGCCTGGTCAACCTCGGCGCGGGAACCATAGCCTCCAACATCCTGCCGCTGCTGGTCGGCGGCCTCCAGACCACCGTCAAGACTCTGGTCGACGTCGTCGTCGTGCTGGTGGTGGCCTTCTGGCTGCTCAAAGACGGCGTGAAGATGCGTGAGGAGGTCCTGCGCTGGCTACCGGCCGGCGTGCGCGAGCACGTCTCCTTCGGTTTCGAGGCGGTGGCCGCCGTCCTCGGTGGCTACGTGCGTGCACAGCTAATGCTCGCGCTCGCCATCGGAGCCATGGCCGGGCTGGGCAGCTACCTGCTGGGCGTGCCCTTTCCGATCCTGGTGGGCCTGGCGGCCGGCATCTTCGAGCTGGTGCCCATCGTCGGCCCGTTCGCCGGAGGCGCCGTCGGCGTGGCGCTGGCGCTGACCAGGAGCCCTCTGCTGGCTGCAGCCACCGTGGTGCTCTTCTTGGGGATCCACGTGCTGGAGGGCTACATCCTGGCGCCAAGACTGCAGGCCCAGTTCACCCGGATCCCGACCCTCTTCGCCTTCCTGGCCGTCTTTGCCGGGATCGAGGTGGGGGGCTTCCTGGGCGCCCTCTTCGCGGTGCCCGCCACCAGCCTGCTCTTCCTCTTCGTGAGGGCCGCGCTGGGCGACTGGCGAGCGACCCGGCCCGACCTCTTCGAGCAGCGCGGACCGTCCTTGAACCCGCGCCACCGGCGCATCCTGGCCGAGTTCCGGCCCCACCTGCTGCGTCGCATCCGGCGCCGCCTTCGCAAGGCCCGAGCGGCGGAGCCGGTGCGCTAGAGGTGCGGCGGCCGGAGCCGGGCGGCGCCAGAGAGGTCGGCCCCCGCCCGGTATGATGAGGCGTCCCCAGCCGTGGGCCCGTGGCGCAGCTGGGAGCGCGTCTGAATGGCATTCAGAAGGTCAGGGGTTCGAATCCCCTCGGGTCCACCATCCACCCAGAAGTCGGACAAGCCTGTCCGAGCCGAGCTCCGATAGTCAGCGAAGGAGTTCTTTCGTGAATCAGGGTGTACAGCTGCTCGTTTTCCCGGTCACGGACGTGGCGCGAGCAAAGGCGCTCTACAGCACGCTTCTGGGGACCGAACCGTATGCGGACAGCCCGTACTATGTCGGCTTCAAGGTTGGAGACCAGGAGATCGGCCTGGATCCCAACGGCCACAGGTCAGGAGCGTCGGGACCCATCGGCTACTGGGAGG
>JALYYF010000175.1 GCA_030946725.1 Candidatus Dormiibacterota bacterium | reverse complement strand
CCCTTGCTCTCGACGTAGTAGTTGCCGCTGACCGGCGCCACGGCGGCGACGCGGCCGCTCAGGTAGCAGGCGAGCATCTCGGTCATGCCGCCGCCGTTGGAGAAGCCGGTCACGTAGATGCGGCGCTCGTCGACACAGAGCTGCCGCTGGAGCCGGTCCAGCAGCGCGGCGAAGTAGCCCACCTCGTCGATCCCGAGGTCCATCGGGCGCGTGCTGGCCCAGCCCGCCCCCTGTGCGCCCAACAGTCCCTGCCCGTACACGGCCAGGAATCCCACACGGTCGGCGAGGGCGTCGTAGCCGCTTGCCTGCTCCTCACCCTGGGCAGAGCCGCCGAAGCCATGGAGGTCGAGCAGCACCGGCAGCCTGGTGCCGGCGTCGTATCCGTGCGGGATGTAGAGCCGGTAGGTGCGCGTCGGCTGCCCCTCCTGGAAGGCCGGGTTGACCTCCACCTGCTGGTCCGCCGAGGCGCCCGGCGCGAGCGGGGAGACCTGGCCACAGCCGGTGGTGGCGACGAAGGTCCCCGGCGAGGGGAGGGGTACGGCCGGCCCCACCGCCGGCGTCTTGCTTACTGAGGTCTGCCCGCCAGACGTCGCCGCCTGCCCTGGAGCGCAGGCAATGGCAAGCACGAGCAGCAGCGCCGGGAGCAGCACGCGACCGCGGCCGCCCACCCGCTCCTCAGCCCGGTGTCCCTGCTCCCGCCGGGAGCCGCGCCAGCCTGCGCAGGGCCTCCACCTTGTCGTTTCGCCCCAGCCGAGCCTCATTCAACGCCCGGTGCAGCGACTCGACGGTCGAGTCGTACGTCGGCCTGTCCACGGGGAAGGGAGTGCCATCCTTGCCCCCGTGAGCGAAGCAGAAGGAGACCGGGTCGCGCAGCGAGGCCGGCAGGCCCTGGGTCCCCTCCTCGGTCAGCACCGCGAGGCCGATCTCGCGCGCCAGCGAGGTCATCCTGTCGAAGAGCCAGCGCGGAGCGCGGCCCCCGTGGAGCGGTAGGTCGGCGGTACCGGTTCGCACCTGCCTCGGAGTCTAGAGGTGCCTCCTGTCCGAGCAGGCCTCGATCCGGCGGCAACTTGTTGCCTGGCTACCTCGCCCACGCGGGGGTTGCCGTGGCGGGTTGAGCAGGCCTATGCTTGTCGACGGCCCCGAGGGACAGCGCGAAGGAGCCGGGAATGGCCGCAAGGCCGAGCCCGATCCTGGAGGCGGTTCGTCGGGGTCACTTCTTTTCTCCGGGTAATGTCTCCCGGCTTTCCCACCCCTCCGCTCCGTTCCGCCATGCCCGAAAAAGGGGGAGGGCCGGAGAGGGCCCTCCCCGGGGAAGGGGGTAGATCGGTTTCAGGTTCAGCCGGCGAGGCGTGTTTGCGGCGGCCCAGCGCAGGTACTGAGGAGTGCAAAGGGCCGGCAGGCCAGCGCTCGCGTCGGATGACACGGGTTGCCTCGGGGGGATCGGCGGCTTCCTGACCGGCCCTGTTGCATGACGGTCATGCTCGGGCCCGGCGGCCGCCCTGGGATGCGGAAAACTACCTGCCCGGTACCCGAATCCTGGTCGCAGTCCCGGCCGGGAAGGAGCCGGCGCTCAGCCGGACGTCTCCGGCGTCAGGCGAAGCGTGCCTGGAGGCGCTCCAGGAGGTCAGCGATCGGCACCCTCTCCTGCTCCATCGAATCCCGCTCCCGGATGGTGACGGCCTTGTCGTTGAGCGTGTCGAAGTCGACAGTCACGCAGAAGGGCGTCCCGATCTCGTCCTGGCGGCGGTAGCGGCGGCCGATGTTGCCGCCGGTCTGGTCGTACTCCACCCGGAAGTGCGGCCTGAGCAGAGACTGCACCTCGCGGGCCGGCGCGATCAGCTCCTCTTTCTTGGAGAGCGGCATCACGGCCACCTGGAC
The DNA here is from genome assembly GCA_030946725.1 of Candidatus Dormiibacterota bacterium. GTDB lineage: Bacteria > Chloroflexota > Dormibacteria > Dormibacterales > Dormibacteraceae > Nephthysia. The sequence continues at coordinate 7,099 of JALYYF010000175.1, read as the reverse complement.
CGGCGCCAGGTCGCGATGGAAGCGCAGCAGCACCCGGGTCTCTCCGCGCACCTCCTCCTCGTCGTAGGCGTCCAGCAGGGCGGTGATCATGATGCGGTCGACTCCCGCCGCCGGCTCGATCGCGTAGGGCAGGTAGCGCTCGTTGGTCTCGGGATCCAGGTAGGTCAGGTCCTCTTTCGAGTGCTCCTGGTGCTGGCGGAGGTCGTAGTCGGTCCGGTTGGCGATGCCCTCCAGCTCGCCCCAGCCGAACGGGAACAGGTACTCGACGTCCGTGGTCGCCTTGGAGTAGTGGGAGAGCTCGTCCTTCTCGTGCGGGCGCAAGCGGAGGCGATCGGGGCGGATGCCGAGCGTCTCCACGTACCAGCGGTAGCGCTCGTCGATCCAGTAGCTGTGCCAGCGCTCGTCGTCACCGGGTTTGACGAAGAACTCCATCTCCATCTGCTCGAACTCACGGAGCCGGAAGATGAAGTTGCCCGGCGAGATCTCGTTGCGGAAGCTGCGGCCCTGCTGGGCGATCCCGAACGGCACGCGGACGCGCATCGAGTTCAGCACGTTCTTGAAGTCGACGAACATGCCCTGGGCGGTCTCCGGCCGCAGGTAGACCTGGGCCGCGCCTTCCTCCAGGGGGCCGATGAAGGTCTTGAACATCAGGTTGAACTGCCGCGGCTGCGAGAGCGGGCCACCGCAGTTGGGGCAGCGGTCGCCGCTCAGGTGGTCCGCCCGCCAGCGCTGCTTGCACCGGCCCAGGCAGTCCACCATGGGGTCGGTGAAGCCGGCCACGTGGCCGGAGGCGGTCCAGACCGCCGGGTTCATGATCACCGAGCTCTCCAGTCCGACCACGTCGTCGCGGAGCTCGACCATGCGCCGCCACCAGAGGTTGCGGATGTTCCGCCGCAGCGCCACGCCATAGGGACCGTAGTCGTAGATGGCGTTGATGCCGCCGTAGATCTCGCTGGATTGGAAGACGAAGCCCCGGCGCTTGGTGAGCGCCGTGACCTTCTCCATCAGGTCCTGCCGTTCCCCGATCATGCGTGTGCTCTCATCTGCCTGAGAAACTTTAGCGAACGCAGCTGCCGGTCCAGGTGGTGCTCGAGCTGGGCCTCCAGCACCGTCTCGACCTCACCCGCCAGCCGGGCGTCCAGTTTCAGCCGCCGATAGAGCTCGATGTCCCCGGCGGCCATGAGCCGCAGCACCTTGATCACGGAGACCTCGACCAGGTGCATGCCCGGCTGGGCGCAGGTCTCGCAGATGAAGCCGCCAGCCACGGGCGAGAAGGCGGCCGGGGAGGCCGGCAGCGGGCGGGCGCAGGAGGCGCAGGCCGCGAGCTGAGGGGCGTAGCCGAGCATGTCCAGCGCCACCATCACGAAATACGCAGAGGCACGCCGGGGCTCTGGCTCCCGGGCCAGCTCGTCCAGCGCCGCCACCGTCAGCTCGTAGAGGCCCTCGATGGGGTGCCGTTCCTCGCTAACGCGGTCGGCGAGCTCGGTGATCAGGCTGGCGTAGGCGGTGCGCTCCACGTCGGCCTCGATGCGGGGCCCGGGCATGCGAACGGCCTGGGTCACGACGTCCAGGTTGCGGCCGCGCGCAAGCTGCACGTCGATACGGCTGAAGAGCTGCAGCGCCGACGCCAGCCGGCTGGCCGAGCGCCGGACACCGCGGGCCAGCGCGCCGACCTTCCCGTGCTCCGCGGTGAGCAGGGTGTAGATGCGGTCGCTCTCGCCGTAGTCCAGCTTCCGCAGGACGACCGCGGTGTCGCGGTAGGTGCTAATGGCTGCCGGTGCCCTGCTCCGGGAGGGCCTGGGCCGAGCCGTCCCGCTGGGGGACCGGCAGGCCGGCCGCCTGCAGGATCTCGTCCGGCCAGGGCTCGTCCGAGCGGAGCCGGACGCGGACGATCCGGCGTCCGTTCACCTCCTCCACGGTCCACTGGACCCTTCCGCTCTTGAAGGTGGCCCCCTCCTCGGGGACCTCGCCCAGGGTGTCGTAGATGTAGCCGCCGACCGAGTCGTAGTCGTCGCTCTCCTCGAGCCCCAGCTGCAGACGCTCGTTGAGCTCGCCCATCGAGAAGCGCGCGTCGACCAGCGCCTCCCGCTCGTTGAGGACGACGAAGGGCTCCTCCTCGGCCTGGTCGTACTCGTCGCGGATCTCGCCCACGATCTCCTCGAGCAGGTCCTCCAGGGTGACCAGGCCCGCCGTGCCGCCGTACTCGTCGAGCACGATCATCATGTGGACCTTCTCTGTCTGCATCTGGTGGAGCAGCTCGTCGACCTTCTTGGAGGCCGGCACGTACTTCATCGGCCGCATCATCCGGTTGATGTCGAACTCCTGGGGGCCGTTGGCCAGGAAGAGCAGCAGGTCCTTGGCGTGGATCCGGCCGACGATGTGGTCGAAGTCGCCCTCGCAGACCGGCAGGCGGGTGTGCCCGGTCTCCTTGAAGATCTTCACGATCTCCTTCAGCGGCGTCGATCGTTCGACGGCGGTGATGTCGGTCCGCGGCACCATCACCTCGCGCACCGTCTTGTCTCCGATCTCGATGATCCCGTGGATCATCTGCCGCTCCTCCTCCTCGATCACCCCCTGCTCCTCGGAGACGCTGAGCATCGTCATCAGCTCCTGCTCGGTCAGGTAGGGAGCGCGGGCCGCGCGGCCGCCGGTGATGGCGCGGGAGACCAGCGTGATGAACCAGAGGATCGGTCGCAGGACTCCGGAGAGCGCCTCCACCGGACCGGCCATCATCAGCGCGATCCGGTCGGCGTTGCGGAAGGCGACGGTCTTGGGCGTGACCTCGGCGAAGATCAGCAGGAAGACCGAGAGCACCAGCGAGACCGCCAGGTCTCCCCAGAAGCCGAGCTGGTGAGGCAGGAAGGTCTGGGCCAGCAGGGTGGTCGCCGAGGAGGCGAGGATCAGCGCCACCGTGTTCATGACCAGGATGGTCGAGAGGAAGCGGTTGGGATCCTGCTGCAACCGCTGCAGGATGGCCGCCGCCTGGCTGCCGTCCTCCGCCAGATGACGAACGCGGAGCCGGCCGACCGAGGTCATCGCGGTCTCGGTGGCGGAGGCGACGGCCGCGATCACGACGCAGGCGGCGAGGATGACGACCTCAGCCCAGGTCTGAGCGGTGCTCATGAAAGCTCTCTACATGGGGAGCGGGCTCATCGGAAGAGCTCGCTCACGCTCCTGTTCTCGTGTACGCGGACGATGGCCTCGCCGAGCAGCGGAGCCACGCTCAGCACCGTCAGCGGCGGCCCCTGTTTGTGCGGTGGCACCGGCACCGAGTTTGTCACGACCACGTCGTCGATGGGCGCCTGACGCAGCCGCTCGACTGCCCCGTTGGTCAGGACCGGGTGCGTCGAGGCGAAGATGATGCGCTGGGCGCCGTGGCTCTTCAGGGCACGGGCCACCTCGATGGCGGTCCCGCCGGTGGTGATCATGTCCTCCAGCACCACGCAGTCACGGCCCTCGACGTCACCGGCCATCTCCAGGATCTCGGCCGCGTCGTCGTGCGGCCGGCGCTTGTAGACGAACACCAGTGGGGCGCCCAGCAGCCGCGCCATCGACTCGGCGCGCTTGGCGCCTCCCGCGTCCGGCGCCACCACCGCGCAGCGCCCCAGGCCCTGCTGCCGGATGTGGCCGGCCAGCAGCTTGGCGGCTGTGAGATGGTCGGTGGGGACGTCGAAGAAGCCCTCGATGGCGTCCGCGTGGAGATCCAGCAGCAGCACGCGGTCGGCCCCGGCCAGGGTGATGAAGTTGGCCATCAGCTTGGCGCTGATCGGCTCCCGCGGCTGGGATTTGCGCTCCTTGCGGGCGTAGCCCAAATATGGGATCACGGCCGTGATCCTGCCCGCCGAGGCGCGGCGCAGCGCGTCGAGCAGGATGAACAGCTCCATGTAGTTCTCGTTGACCGGATGGCAGGTCGGCTGCACCAGGAAGACGTCGTGACCGCGCATCGAATCCTGGATCTGCACCCCGATCTCGCCGTCCGAGAAGCGGGTGGCGCGGGCGTCGGTAAGCGGCACGCCCACCTGCTCCGAGATCAGTCGAGCCAGCTCCGGGTTTGCGCTGCCGGAGATCAGCTTGAGGTCGCCCCAGGGGGAGGCGTCTTCGCTTGCGAATTCCACGGACGTCTGCAACCTCCCGATCATTAAGCCTCCTTGCGGCGGATCACTCGAGCTGGCACGCCGACGGCGGTGGCACCGGGGGGCACGTCTTTGGTCACCACCGAACCGGCGCCCGTGCGCGCGCCCCGGCCCACCCGCACAGGCGCCCTGAGCATCGTATCGACGCCAATGAACGCGCCGTCCTCGATCACCGTGGGATTCTTGACGCCCTTGTCGAAGTTGGCCGTTATGCTCCCGGCGCCGATGTTCACGTTCTCCCCCACGCTCGCGTCGCCGAGGTAGGAGACGTGGGGTACCTTGCTGCCGCTGCCGACGCTGGAGCGGACGATCTCGGCGAAGCTGCCCACGTGAACGCCGGAGGCTATCCGCGTGCCGGGGCGCAGCTTGCTGTAGGGCCCGCAGTCGGAGTCGGAGCCGAACTCCACCGAGTTCAGCCAGGAGTGCTCGATGCGGGCCCGGTCGCCGATCCTGGAGTCGCGGATCTCGGTGTGGGGGCCGATCCGGCTGCCCTCCCCCACCTCGGTGGAGCCGCGCAGCAACGTGAAGGGCTCCAGCACGGTGTCCTGACCCACCCGCACGCCCACGTCCACGAAGGTGCTGGCGGGATCGACGACGGTGACGCCGGAGAGCATCAGCTCGCGCAGGAGCCGCTGCCGCAGCGCGTGCTCGGCCTCCGCCAGCTGGACGCGGTCATTTATCCCCAGCGCCTCCTCGCGGTCCGCCAGCTCCACCACCTGCGCGGGGCGCAGGTACTTGAACACGTCGGTCAGGTAGAGCTCGCCGGCCCGGTTGTCGGGCCGCAGCCGCTCCAGCGCTTCGACGAGGCGGGGACCGTCGAAGCAGTAGAGGCCGACGTTGATCTCGGAGGCGTCGCCCAGCTCGGGGCCGGCGTCCCTGTACTCGACGATCCGGTCCAGCCGGCCGTCGGGGCCGCGCAGGATGCGCCCGTCGGCACGGCCCGGGTCGACCACGCTGGCCAGGGTGGCCGGCAGGGCGGCGGCACGGTGAGCCTCCAGCAGCCGGACGATCGTGGCCGGACGTATGAGCGGGGCGTCACCGTTCAGGACCAGGACGTCTCCAGCCTGGAGGCGTTCGCGGGGAACCTGGGCCAGGGCGTGGCCGGTGCCGCGCTGCTCGGTCTGCAGGACGACCTGGCAGGCCCCGTCCCGGGCGGCCAGATGCTCGGCCACCTCAGCATGTGCGGGCGAAGCCACGACCACGACCTCACCGACGCCGGCCTCCTGACAGGCGTCGAGCACCAGGTCGATCATGGTCCGGCCCGCCAGCTGATGGAGAACCTTCGGCTGCCGGGACCTCATGCGAGTCCCGAGGCCGGCGGCTAGGATGACGGCCGAGAGTGGTCTGTCACTCAAGAACTCGAGTCAGGCGAATTATACGGTCGGCGCTGCTGGGGCTTGGCCTGGCGGCGCTGGCCGGCTGCACCCTGAATCCCACGTCCAGCAACACGGCCAGCGCCCCGCGGGTCCAGGTGACCCAGGTGCCGAAGACGCCGAACACGCCTTCCAACGCCGTCTGGGTGCTGACCCCGATCGGTGTCAACGTTCGCGCCGCACCCGACATCAACTCGGCCAAGCTCACCGTCATCGCCCAGGATGCCCGCCTCGACATCAGCGAGACGCGGAAGGTGGGCGCCCAGAGCTGGCTGCACGTGAAGTCGCAGAGCGGCCAGGTCGAGGGCTGGGTGCTGGACAGCCCGGACACGGTCATCCACAGGGAGATGGCGCAGCACGTTGAGCAGAACGCGTACTCCAACCTCTTCCCCGCCGAGTGGCAGCTCAACTCGGGCAACCCGGCCACGATGACGGCGCCTTCGGGGGGGAGTGAGCAGGCCTCGCTGCTGATCCTGGCCTCGCCCGACCCCAACCAGCTGCCCGCCACGCCGACCCATCCCGGCCAGGAGCTGCGGCAGGAGGGCAACCTGGACCTCTACGGCAAGCCAGTGTTCCTCACGGTCTACAGGCTGAACGCTGGCGGCTACGAGTTCGCCGTCAAGACGAAGTGCAAGTCGCTCGCCTACCTCCTGGACTACCAGCAGGGTGGCCGCAGCCAGCCCGACACGAGCCTCTTCAAGGCCCTCCTGTCCAGCGCCTACGCGCCGGACTGCGCCCCGGGAGCCTGAGCCGATGAGCCAAGCCTCGAAGCGCCCGCCGCGCGAGCTGCCGGTCCTGCCGCTGAAGAACACGGTGGTCTTCCCGCAGGTGGTGGTGCCCCTGGCGGTGGGACGCCCCCGCTCCCTGCAGCTGCTGGAGGACCTGCCGGCCGGCGAGCGCACGCTGGCCGTATCCGCGCAGCTGGACGAGAACATCGACGAGGCGACCTGGGAGCAGGTCTACAGGGTCGGCACCGTGGTCCGGATCGAGCACATGATCAAGCTGCCGGACGGCACGGTGCAGCTGGCCGTGCGCGGGCTGCAGAGGGTGCGGCTGGAGCCGGTGGAGACCGACAGACCCTACCTGGTGGCCAGGCTCCGAGCCCACCCGGAGCGGGCGGGCCGGGCGCAGCCGCCGCTCGAGCGGGAGGCGCTCACGCGGAGCGCCATCGCCTCCTTCCAGCAGCTGGTCGCGATCGCGCCCTACCTGCCGGGCGAGCTGCTGGGGGCCGCGTTGAGCCTGGACGACCAGCTCCAGCTCGCCTACTTCCTGGCCACCCACGTGCGGATCTCGGTCACGGAACGCCAGCAGATCCTGGAGCTGAGCAGCGCCCGCGACAAGCTGCAGCGGCTGCTGGGCCTGATCGGCCACGAGCTGGAGGTGCTGGAGCTGGGGCGCAAGATCCAGTCCCAGGCCGAGGAGTCGATCGGCAAATCGCAGCGCGAGTACTACCTGCGCGAGCAGCTGAAGGCCATCCAGCATGAGCTCGGCGAGGTCGACCAGGACGCCGCCGAGGCCGCGGAGCTGCGCGAGCGGATCGAGAAGGCGGGCCTGCCTGCGGAGGCCCGGCGTGAGGCCGACCGGGAGCTGGCG
>JALYYF010000157.1 GCA_030946725.1 Candidatus Dormiibacterota bacterium | reverse complement strand
GGTTCACGCCGGCTGCGCCGACCGACAGGTTCTGGGGGCTGATCATCTTCCCCATCACGCCGCCGGACGAGTTGGTGGCCGCGGTCAGGATGGGGTTCAAGCCCTGGAGCTTGGCCGTCTGAGCCTGCAGGGGCCCGAAGAGGGTGTTGGAGGAGGTGTCCGAACCGGTCAGGAAGACCCCCAGCGCCCCCAGGAACGCGGAGACGAAGGGGAACACCACGCCCGTCTTCGAGAGTGCGATGGCCATGCTCGAGGTCATCCCCGCGTAGTTCATGACCTGCGCGATGCCCAGGATGAATGCGATGGTGACGATCGGCAGCGCCAGCTGGCGCAGCGTGCGCCCGTAGACCACGAAGAGGTCCAGCGGGCGCAGCCGCCCGCGCAGGACCATGAGGAGCCAGGCGATCAGCGCCGCGTAGAGCACCAGGGAGCCGGCCGCGATCAGGAAGTCCCAGCGGAAGGTGAGGTCGTAGGGGCTGGCCCCGGCTACCAGCGGGGGCTCCCGGAAGATCAGCGAGCGGGGCTTGCCGCCCGCCTGTTCGTAGCTGCCCGGCCAGTAGAAGTCCCAGACGGGGAACTTGAAGGCCTGACGGTCCTTCGTCGGCGGCGGTCCGATCCAGGGACTCTTGCAGAGGCCGAAGGCCGGCTGGCCGCAGTGGAGGTCTGCGGTCAGGTTGGCCGGCGGCTGTAGCGCCTGGGAGGCCTTGCCGTTGCCGTTGAGGCCCGGCAGGTTCCCCATCTGTCCGACCAGGATCACCACCACCAGGACGGCGTACAGCAGGTAGGCCTCCCAGACCCGGCCGCCGTCTGCGGGCGTCTCGCCGCTCGGCTCCCCGCCGCGCCTGTTCGGCGGTGCCGCGGCCGCCGCGCCGACAGGCTGCGCGACCGCCTCTCGCTTGAAGCGATATACCTCGGCCGGCCTCCAGACCCGGAGCAGCAGGGCGAGGCTGCCCATCGAGACCAGGGCGGCCAGGATGTCCGTCAGCTCCGGGCCCACGAAGTTGGAGACCAGGAACTGGACGACCGCGAAGGAGAGGCCGGCCGTGAGAACGGCGGGCAGCACCTGCGTCATGCGCCGCCAGCCGGCCAGGATCACGATCAGGTAGGCGGGGATCAGCAGCGAGAAGATCGGCAGCTGGCGGCCCACCATGGCGGACAGGGCCAGCGTGGTGCGGTTGGGATCCCTGCCGAGGATTGGAGCGATCAGGCCGCCCAGCGTCGTGATCGGGATGCCGATCGAGCCGAAGGCGACCGGAGCGGTGTTGGCCAGCAGCGCCAGGACGGCGGCGCTGATCGGCTCGAAGCCGAGGCTGGCCAGGATCGAGGCGCTGATGGCGACCGGTGCCCCGAAACCGGCGACCCCCTCGATGAGCGCGCCGAAGCTGAACGCGACCAGCAGGGCCTGGATGCGGCGGTCCTCGGTGAGACGTGCCAGCGATCGCCGGATCACGTCGAAGTCGCCGCTCGCCACGGTCAGGTTGTGGAAGAAGACGGCGTTGAGCACCACCCAGCTGATCGGCCAGAGCCCGAACGCCATGCCCTCGGTGGCCGCTGAGAGTGTGAGCGGAAAGCCCATGCCCCAGACCAGCCAGGCCAGCAGGAATGCGCACGCCAGAGCCGCCAGTGCCGCGATCCAGGCGGCCAGCCTGAGGACCGCCAGCAGCACGAAGAGCAGCAGTAGAGGCGCCAGCGCCACCAGCGCGGACGCGATCACGCTGCCGGCGACAGGCTGATAGACCTGATGGAAGGCCAGGTACATCTCTCCTCCTCCTGCGCTATCGCCCCTGGACCCCTCGAGCGCCCGGGGGCCCAGATCACCGTACGGCGCTCGCGCAACGTGCGTAAAGTCCCGCGGTTCGCCAATATGCTTCGAACGTGAATTCCGAGCGGATCCCGGAGCGGACGGTGCCGGGCGTGTTCTTCCGTCAGGTCGACCGGCTGGGCCCGCGGACGCTTTTCCACCATCACCAGGACGGCCGCTGGAACGAGCTGAGCTGGGATGAGGCCGGCGAGCGGGTGGGCCGCCTGGCCGCCGCCTTGGTCGAGGCCGGGGTCGAGCCCGGCGAGCGTGTGCTGCTCATGTCGGAGAACAGGCTGGAGTGGCTGCTCTCAGACCTCGCGATCATGACCGCCGCCGCGGTCACAGTGCCGGTCTACCAGAGCACCCCGCCCAGGACCGCCCAGCAGATCGTCGAGAACAGCCAGGCCCGCCTTGCCATCGTGTCCGGCGAGGCGCTGGCCGGCCGGCTCCACGTCGAGCGGGTCGTCCGCATGGACGCGGAACTGCCCGGCTGGATGGGGAGAGAGCTCCAGTACGACCGCATGCGGGAGGTGGAGGCCCGGGCCTCCGCCCTCTCGCCGGAGGACCTGGCCACCGTCGTCTACACCTCCGGCACCACCGGCGAGCCCAAGGGCGTGATGCTCGCGCACCGCAACCTGGTCGACATGGCCCGGGGCTGCCTGGAGGAATTCGACATCGGCGAGGGCGACTCGAACCTGTCCTTCCTGCCCTACTCGCACGTCCTCGAGCGGGTCAACAGCATCCTGGTGCTGCTCGCGGCGGGGGGAACGGCCTGGCTGTCGCGCGGCATCGAACGCCTGGCCGACGACATCCAGGAGTCCAGGCCGACAGTCGTCGTCGCCGTCCCCCGCGTCTACGAGAAGATGCACCAGTGGGTGCTGGAGCAGGTCGGCAAGGCACCCCCCAGGCGCCAGGCTCTTTTCCGCTGGGCGCTGGAACAGGGCCGGAGGCGCTCCAGAGGCCGGCGGGCACTGCTCCACCCACTGGCTGACCGGCTGGTGCTGTCCAAGCTCCGCCAGCGCCTCACCGGGGGACGGCTGCGCTTCTTCGTGAGCGGCGGGGCGCCGCTGGGGCGTGAGGTCGAGGAGTTCTTCTGGTCCTTCGGCGTGCCCATCTACAACGGCTGGGGCTTGACCGAGACCTCCAGCGGCGCCACCTCCAACAACCCGCGCCGCCACCGTTTCGAGACCGTGGGCACGCCGCTGCCGGGGGTGCGGCTCAGGATCGCGGGTGACGGCGAGGTCCTGGTGGACGGGCCGGGCAACATGCTCGGCTACTTCCGAAACGAGGCGGCGACCGCCGAGGTCCTGCAGGACGGCTGGATACACACCGGCGACGTCGGCGAGCTGGACGGTGACGGCTTCCTGCGCATAACCGATCGCAAGAAAGACCTGATCAAGACCGCCGGCGGCAAGTTCGTGGCGCCCCAGCCCCTGGAGGCGATCCTCCAGCAGGCGCCGATCGTGGAGCGGGCGCTGGTGCTCGGCGACGAGCGGCCATACGCGGTGGCGCTGATCGTTCCCGACTGGAACGTCCTGCGCCGGCAGCTCGGCCTGGAGGGAAAGCCCGAGTCGCTCCTGGAGGACGGGCGGGCGCGGGCGGCGATCCAGCGACTCCTCGACGACATGAACGCCGAGCTGGGCAGCTGGGAGCGCATCAAGTCCTTCCAGCTGCTCGCGAGCGATTTTTCAGAGGAGAAGGGCGAGATCACACCGACCCTCAAGGTGAAGCGGCGCGTTGTACAGGAGCGCTACCGTGAACAGATCGAACACATGTACAGCGGCAAGGGTCGGCCGGCCGAGGCGCCCCACTGATGCCTGACCCGGTCGACCTCTCCGAAGTTCATGCCTCGCTCGACCGCCTGCGCCGTCAGCTCTGCCACTGCGGGCTGCGCGGCGAGTGCCTGGGCTGCCGGGGGGTCGAGATGGTGCGTGCCCAGGTGGAGGCGGTCGCCGCGGCGGCCAGCCAGCCCATCCTGATGCAGGTCGCCCAGGAGGCCGCCATGAAGGACATGGCGTCCCAGTTCGAGGGGATGGCGGAGCGGCTGCTCAGCGACCCCGAGGTCCGGCGGGCGGCCGAGGCCATGCAGGAGCGGGTGATGTCCGACCCGGAGACCCGGCGCCTGCTCGAGGAGCTGATGCGCCGGCTGGGACCGCCTCCCGAGCCGGACTGACCCCCAGGCCGCCGGCTGGCGGCCGGACGCGGACCCGCCTGAAGCCCAGGCCCACCACGCGCGCCGGCAGGTCGCGCAGCAACGGCAAGTGGCGGAAGGCGCGCAGCACCAGCCGGGCGACCGCCGGCCCACGGGGTCGAGACGGGTTGGCCAGGCGGAGAGCGCCCTCCAGAGCCCTCGCCTGCATGAACTGCATCGTCCGGACCTGCCAGGCGCGGCGGCGCTGCACCGCGGCCAGGTCACTCAACCCGACCCGGCCGGCCAGCAGCGGACCCGTCAGCCGGTTGGCCGCCTCCACGGCGTCCTGAATGGCGAAGTTGATCCCCACCCCGGCCACCGGCGACATTGCGTGGGCGGCGTCGCCGATGCAGAGCAGGCCGGGCCTGTACCACCGCGTCAGCCGGTTGGCCTGGACCGTCAGGAGCCGCACCTGTTCCCAGCTGGTCAGCTCCTGCACTCGATCGGCAAGCTCAGGCGCGCGCGCGGCGATCGCCGAGCGCAGGGCCTGCAGGCCGGCGGCCCGGAGGACCTGAAAGGTGCCCTTTGGGATGCTGTACGCGGTCTGCCAGTAGCCGCCGCGGTTGAGGAGCACGAGGACCCCTCCAGCTCCGACGCGCCCGAGGGCCTGCTCGGGGTCGCCAGGCCGACGCGACAGGCGAAACCAGAGCACGTCCACCGGAGGCGAGGTATTCACGAGCGGCAGACCCGCCCGTTCGCGCAGGAGCGACGAGCGACCGTCAGCGGCGACCGTGAGGGCAGCCCGCACATCCAGTGCGCCGCCCGGCTCCTCGACGCGTACGCCACGCACCTGGCCGTCCTCGACGACGAGGTCGACGGCCTCGGAGTTCATCCGCAGGTGGAAGCCCGGCAGGGGAGCCGCCCGCTGGGTGATGAACTCCAGGAAGTCCCACTGCGGGATGAACGCGATGTAGCGAAAGCGCGTCCGGAGCCGGCGAAAGTCGATGGCCACCGGGCCCAGCGGCGTCTCCCCGCTCAGCACCGGCGTCAGGTTGGGCCGCAGCGAGAGGAAATCCTCCGCCAGGCCGAGCTGGTCCAGGATCTCCAGGGTCGAGGGGTGGATGGTGTCGCCGCGGAAGTCGCGGAGGAAGTCGCCGTGCTTCTCGAGAACGGTGACGTCGACACCTGAGCGGGCGAGCAGCAGACCCAGCATGGCGCCCGCCGGCCCTCCTCCCACGATGCTGCAGCCGGTCTGGATCAGCGCAGGTCGATCTACCATGTGCCCGCCTCCTATGAGACGAGACTGTATATCAAGTCTCGTCTCATATCAAGGCTGGGACGGTCAGGGCGTGGCGGTCGGGCTGGGGCTCGGGCTCGGGTTCTGAGGTCCGGCGCCGGCTCGCTTGGCCGGGCGATCCCACAGCGGCAGCGGCTTCGTCCTGATCTTGTTGAGGACGGCGTCCTCCTGCTGCTGGGTCAGCTTGCCGGAGGCGACGCGGGGATCGAGGTCGGACTTGACGGCGGTCACCAGATTGCTGCGGAAGGTGTTCTCGTCCATGCCCTTGGAAGCGGCGACGTCCTTGATCGTCTTGCCGCCCGCGAGGTCCTGCTTAAGCTCCTGCTGGCTGATGCCCAACGCCTTGGCGTATTCCGCCATGCCGATCCGGGCCTTGGCCCCGGCGCCGCGATCGATGCCGGCCAGCGCGCCGGTGCAGATGTTGTTGCTCTTCTGCTGCCTGGCCTTGATGGCGTCCGCCTGCTTCTGCGTGAGGTCGCCGGCCTTGACGGCATCGGCCAGCGTCTGGCTCAAGGCGTCGGAGACGGCTTTGTTGACCTGATCGGGCTTCTTGCCCAGATCGCTGGCCAGGTGGTCGACGAAGCTGGTGCAGTAGGCCTGCCGCTTGGCCTGCGCGGCGCTGGGGCTGCTGCTCGGCTTGG
>JALYYF010000143.1 GCA_030946725.1 Candidatus Dormiibacterota bacterium | reverse complement strand
GGTCCCCGCCGCGCAGGCCGCCCCCGCCACCCAGGTGGCCCCGGCCCCGAAGGCCACCGCCGCCCCGGCGCCGGCACCCAGGCCCACGGCCGTCTCCACCGGGACGCCGCCACGCTGAAACAGGCGGCGGCCGAATGGACCGACCTGGGAACCGAGGTGGTGCTTGCGGTCACGGACTCCTCTGGCCTGGACCAGGCCCGAGACGCCGTCGAGACCGTGCTGGGGGACGTCGACAGCACCTGCAGCAGGTTCCGCGACGATTCGGAACTCACACGGCTCAACGAAGCCGGGGGTCGGTGGGTAGCGGTCGGTCCCGTGCTGATGCGAGCGCTGGCGGCGGCCCTCTGGGCGGCGAGGGCTACGGGGGGAGCCGTCGACCCCACGGTCGGCCGGGCCCTGCGGATCTCAGGCTATGACCGGGACTTCAAGGCGATGCCGGCGCGCGGCGCTCCCCTCCGCCTCCGGGCGGAGCCCGCTGCCGGCTGGAAGACCGTCGAGCTGGACGCTCGGGCCGGCCGCGTTCGCGTCCCGGCCGGCGCGGAGCTCGACCTTGGGGCCACCGCCAAGGCTCTCGCCGCGGACAACGCAGCCTCCAAGGCGGCACTCGCTGCCGGCGGCGCAGGGGTTCTGGTATCCATCGGCGGCGACGTGGCGGTGGCCGGGCCGCCGCCTCCGGCGGGCTGGGTGGTCCAGGTATGCGAGCTCGACAGCGACCTCCCGGTGTCTCAGCCGCAGCTCGTGACACTGTTCGACGGCGGACTGGCAACGTCGAGCACCAGGGTTCGCCGGTGGACTCGGGGCGGGGTCCGCCTGCACCACATTCTCGACCCGAGCACCGGGCGTCCGGCGGTAGGCCCCTGGCGCATGGCCAGCGTGGCGGCGGCCAGCTGCCTGGAGGCCAACACGGCCGCCACCGCCGCGATCGTGCTGGGCTCCGCAGCCCCGGCCCAGCTCCAGGCCTGGCGCTGTCCGGCCCGCCTGGTGAGCGAAACCGGCGAGGTGGTGGCGCTGGCGGGTTGGCCGGCGTGCTGATTGCAGCCGTCGGCGCCACCTTCATGGCATCGGCGGGCAGTCCCTACTGGTTCGCAGCGCGCGGGGCCGGCACGGTCACGCTGCTCCTGCTGAGCGCGGCGGTGATCCTGGGGATGGCGCAGACGGTGCGCTTCCGCTCCGCGGTGTGGCCTCGCTACCTCACGGTCGGCCTGCATCGCGACCTGTCGCTGCTCGCGCTCAGCTTCCTGGTCGTCCACGTCGCCACCTCCGTGCTGGATCCCTTCGCGCGGCTGGGCGTGAAGGACGCGCTGGTCCCGTTCGCCTCCTGGTACCGGCCGCTCTGGCTGGGGCTGGGAGTGGTCGCCGCCGAGCTCCTGCTGGCCCTGACGGTGACCAGCCTCGGCCGACGATGGCTGGGTTTCCGCCTGTGGCGGCTCCTGCACTGGCTGGCCTATGCCTGCTGGCCGCTGGCCCTGCTCCACGGCCTGGGCACTGGCAGCGACGTGCGGAGGGCCTGGTTCCTCTGGCTGGACGCGGCGGCGGTCCTGGCGTTCTTCCTCTTCCTGGTGATCTGGCGCCTCTCGTTCGGTTGGCCTCGTCTCGCCTGGCCGCGCCTGGCCGCAGCCGCGCTGTCAGGCCTGGCGCTGGTGGCGCTCGCACTCTGGGCCCTGAACGGCCCCCTGGCCGCCGGCTGGGCCCGCGCCTCCGGAACCCCCGAGACCCTACTCGGCGGCGGCGCGCCCACCGCGACGCCGACCCCTTAGGAGGACCCCCTCCCTACCCTCCCCGCAAGGGGGAGGGAGTCAATCAATTCAATCAATTAATAACAGACGTAACTGGGGAGGCCGGATGCACTCCGGCCGTCTGAGTTGTCACCTCGCAGCGACTCCCAAACACCACTCTGCGGAAGGGGGCCGGGGGGGAAACCTGTTTCCCCCGCACGTCAAACCTGTTTCCCCCGCATTTTTACATGTCGGTACCGCCGACCTCCACGAGACCTTTCCGCACCGCGTACATGGTGATCTGGGCGCGGCTGTATAGCGCCAGTTTTTCGTAGATGTGCGAGACGTAGTTGCGAACCGTCTTGTGGCCGATCTTCATGCGGCCGGCGATCTGCACGTAGGCGGTGCCGCCGGCGATCATCGTGAGGACCTCGAGCTCGCGCGGCGTGAGACCGTCGTAGAGCTCCTTGAAGGCACGGTTTCCGGTCAGCAACATCGTCAGCCGATCGGCGACAGGCCCGGAGAGGACGTGCTCGCCCGCGATAACCGCACGAATACCCGATGCCACCGCCTCGGCCGACGAGGACTTGAGCATGTAGCCGCTCGCACCGGCTCGGAGGGCGGCGATCACGCTCGAGTCCGTGTGCCCGTTGGTGAGGATCAGCACCTTGATGTTCGGGAACTCGTCGGTGACGCGCCGGGTCGTCTCGATGCCGCCAAGCCCGGGGAGTTTGACGTCGACGACAGCAATATCGGGCGATTCTCGAGACGCCAGCTGCAGCGCCGTGATGCCGTCCGCCGCTTCGGCGACGACCTCCATTCCAGGAGCTTCGTCGAGCACTCGCGCAAGCCCGTTGCGAAGCAAAGTTTCGCCGTCCGCGATCAGCA
>JALYYF010000075.1 GCA_030946725.1 Candidatus Dormiibacterota bacterium | reverse complement strand
GGGGGAGGACCAGGAGATCAGTTGATCGGCCAGACCGCCGCCGAAGAGCTTCAGCTGCCGGAGTCGGCTTCCCCGGGCAGGGCGAGGCGGCCTGCGCAGAGCTTCTGGTCAGCCTCCTGGGAGGAATTGCGAGGCAACCGGATCGGGATGGCGGCCGGTGTCCTGATCCTGCTGCTGGCGGTCGTGGCCATCACGGCTCCGCTGCTCTCCCAGTTCGTCACCCACTACCAGCCCACGCGCCAGAACCTCGACAGCCAGTTCGATCCCCCCGGCGCCGGGCACCTGCTGGGGGCGGACGAGGTCGGGCGCGACACGCTGACCCGGCTCATCTGGGGCGCCCAGGTCTCGCTCGGGGTGGGCTTCCTAACAGTCGCCCTGCAGCTGATGGTGGGCGGGGGGGTCGGCCTGCTGGCCGGCTACTACGGCTCCTGGCTGGACGAGGTCCTGATGCGGCTGGTGGACATGGTCCTGGCCATCCCCAGCATCTTCCTCTTCATCCTGATGGCCATCCTCTTCCGGCCCAGCGCCCTGACGCTGTCGCTGATAATCGCTTCAGTGGGCTGGGGGGCGGTCGCCCGCCTGGTGCGGGGAGAGGTGCTCGGCGTCAAGAATCGTGACTTCGTTCTGGCGACCCGGTCGGTTGGGGCAGGTGACGCGAGGCTGATCCTGCGTCACCTGCTGCCCAACGTCCTTCCGGTGATGATCGTCACCGCCAGCCTTGGCGTCGGCGCGGTCATCCTGGTCGAGGCTGCCCTGGACTTCCTTGGGCTGGGGATCCACCCACCAACCCCGAGCTGGGGCAACATGCTGACCAATGCGCAGTCCTACTACCACCACTCGCCCTACCTGGTCGTGTTCCCAGGTTTACTGATCTTCGTGACCGTGCTGGCCACCAACATCTTCGGCAACGCGGTGCGAGATGCGTTCGACCCCCGGCTGCGCTCTTGAGGGGCCTCTTGCCGGCTAGATCGTCCGTCTGCCGCCGCGGAAGAAGAAGCCGAGGACCCAGAGGGCGACGGCGATGATGATCAGCAGCCAGATCAGGTTGATCAGGCCGCCGGCTGCGTGGAAGAGCAGCCAGAGGACGAACAGGACGACCGCGAGAACGAGCAACGCGTGGATCATTTCCAGTGACCTCCAAGGGCTAATGTTATAGATCGACTATCAGCATATCATGAACCCGGAAAGGGGGGAACATCCCCGCTGAAATCTTTCCCCCGGCCCTGCGGTTTCGCCGGCACCCGCCGTGATCGCGGAGGGTCGCAGCGGTATGCCTGAACACCTTTTGGAGGTACGCGGGCTGAAGACGGTGTTCCCGACCAGGGACGGGCTGGTCCATGCCGTGGACGGCGTGGACTTCCACCTCGACCCGGGGGAGACGCTGGGCATCGTGGGGGAGTCGGGTTCGGGAAAGTCGGTGACGGTCCTGAGCCTGATGCGCCTGCTGCAGCGCCCCGGCCGGGTTGCTGCCGGGCAGGTCCTCTTCAAGGGACGCGACCTGCTCCAGAGCTCGGAGCGGGAGATGCAGGAGGTCCGTGGGCAGGAGATCGCCATGATCTTTCAGGACCCGATGACCTCTCTGAACCCGGTCTACCGCACCGGCTGGCAGGTGGGCGAGCCACTGCGCCTGCACAGGGGTCTCGACCTGGGGGCGTCCATCAAAGAGGCCATCTCGGCGTTCGGCCGGGTCGGCATTCCCGAGCCCGAAAAGCGGGTGCGGGCCTATCCCCACCAGTTCTCCGGCGGGATGCGGCAGCGCGCGATGATCGCGATGGGCCTGACCACGGCCCCGGCGGTGCTGATCGCGGACGAGCCCACCACCGCTCTCGACGTGACCATCCAGGCCCAGATCCTGGAGCTCCTGAAGAAGGTCAACCAGGAGTCCGGGACGGCGACGGTCCTGATCACGCACAACCTCGGAGTGGTGGCGGGGATGTGCGAGCGGCTGATGGTGATGTACGCCGGACGGGTCGTCGAGAGCGGGCCGACCGAGGACGTGTTCGCCAACCCCCGTCACCCCTACACCTGGGCGCTGCTGCGCTCGATCCCCCGTCTCGACGCAGAGGAGCACGAGCCGCTCCGTGCGATCGAGGGCCTGCCGCCCGATCTCACGGACCTGCCCGGCGGCTGCGCGTTCCATCCTCGGTGCGCCTTCCGGGTCGCCCGCTGTGTCGAGGAGACACCGGTGCTGCTCCCGGTCGGACGCACGCAGCGCGCCGCCTGCTGGGTGACCCAGGCCGGCGAGGACCTGGGGTCGCCCCGCGACGAAGGAGGACCGCATGCCTGAAGCAGCCACCCGCGCCGGCCTGAGCCGGGCGTGGACCGCCGAGGACCCGCTGGTCGAGGTCCGCGGCCTGAAGACATGGTTCCCGATCACGTCCGGCCTGATGCAGAGGACCGTCGCGCACGTGCGGGCGGTCGACGGCGTCGACCTGGAGATCCGCCAGGGCGAGACGCTGGGCCTGGTCGGGGAGTCCGGGTGCGGCAAGTCGACCCTCGGACGCAGCATCCTGCGTCTGGTCGAGCCGACCGAGGGCAGCGTCCTCTTCAAGGGCGAGGACGTGACCCGACTCTCCGGCGGCGCCATGAGAGGTCTTCGCCGGGAGATGGCGATGATCTTCCAGGACCCGTACGCGTCGCTCGACCCGCGGCAGACGATCGGTGAGATCGTCGGGGAGCCCCTCGAGATCCACGGCCTCTACGAGAGCCGCCGCGAACGCCAGGAGCGTGTCCAGGAGCTGCTCCACATCGTGGGTCTGAATCCAGCGTTCGGCAACCGCTACCCGCACGAGTTCTCTGGCGGCCAGCGGCAGCGTGTGGGCATCGCCCGCGCGCTGGCCGTCGATCCCAGCTTCATCGTCTGCGACGAGCCGATCAGCGCGCTGGACGTCTCCATCCAGGCGCAGATCATCAACCTGCTGGAGCGCCTGCAGGAGCAGTTCCGCCTTACCTACCTCTTCATCGCGCACGACCTCTCGGTGGTCAAGCACATCTCGGACCGGATCGCCGTGATGTACCTGGGCAAGGTGGTCGAGGTGGCCTCCGCCGGCGACCTCTACCGGCGGGCCAAGCATCCCTACACCGGCTCGCTGCTCTCGGCCATACCCATCCCCGACCCCAGGATCGAACGCCGGCGTCAGCGGCTGATACTGAAGGGCGACCTGCCCTCGCCGGTCAACCCGCCGTCGGGGTGCCGCTTCCGCACCCGCTGCTTCAAGGCCCAGGCCAGGTGCGCGGAAGAGGAGCCGCCGCTGGACGTCGTCCACCTCGGCGACCACGAGGCCGCCTGCTTCTTCCCCCTGGAATGAGCGCCGCAGAATCCGGTGTCGAGCGGGCCCTGGCGGCGGCCCGCGCCGGGCGCGAGGCGGCCGAGGCCGACCTCTTCGAGGAGCTCCGGATACCGAGTGTGAGCACGCTGCCGGAGCATCGAGAGGACGTCCGCCGCAACTGCGACTGGCTGGCGGCGCG
>JALYYF010000051.1 GCA_030946725.1 Candidatus Dormiibacterota bacterium | reverse complement strand
GCCCTCGAGCAGCTTGTCGAGGAGGTGACGCCGTGAGCGAGAAAGCCGCCGGCTCATTGCGGAGCGGGCTGCTGAACCAGCCCGGCTCGGTCTGGGCGACCGCCTTCGCGGCGGCCGTCGCCTTCATGGGCATCGGGTTGGTGGATCCCATCCTGCCCTCGATAGCGCGGGGCCTCAACGCCTCCCCGTGGCAGGTCGAGATGCTCTTCACCAGCTACATCGTGGTGATGGCGGGAGCGATGTTCCTGACCGGGATGATCGCCACCCGCTTCGGGGCCAAGAACACGATGCTGGCGGGGCTGCTGCTGGTGATCGTCTTCTCGGCGCTCTCGGGACTCAGCGGCTCCATCGCCATGCTGGCCGGGATGCGCGGCGGCTGGGGCCTTGCAACGCGCTTTTCGTCGCCACCGCCCTCTCCATCATCGTGGGTGCGGCGACCGGCGGCCTGGGCAACGCGATCACGCTCTACGAGGCGGCGCTCGGCCTCGGAATCTCGAGCGGACCGCTGCTGGGCGCGGTGCTCGGCTCCATGAGCTGGCGCTACCCGTTCTTCGGAACGGCGGCGCTCATGGCTGTCGCCTTCATCCTGACCTCGGCGCTCGTCAGCGAGAGGGGCATGCCCGAGCAGCGCGGCTCCGCGCGGGACACCCTGCGCGCCCTGAGGGACCCGGGCCTGCTGACGCTGGCCATGGGTGGGCTCCTCTACTCGTTCGGCTTCTTCGTGCTCCTCGCCTACACCCCGCTCCTGCTCGGGCTGTCGGCCCGGGAGGTCGGACTGATCTTCTTCGGCTGGGGCGTCCTGGCGATCACATCGGTATTCGTCGCGCCCTGGCTGCGCGCCCGCTACGGGCCGACGCGGGTCCTCCTCGGCGTGCTGGTGCTCTTCGCGCTGGACCTGGCGGCGATGACGGCGGGACCGCGCTCCCTGCTGCCCGCCGCGGTGATCGCGTCGGGGGCTCTCCTCGGAGTGAACAACGCGCTCTTCACCAGCCTGGCCATGGAGGTCTCCACCGTCACGCGGTCGGTGGCTTCAGCCGGCTACAACTTCCTGCGCTGGGCGGGTGCCGCCGTGGCCCCGGTCCTGGCGGGCTACCTGGCGGTGGCCGTCTCGCCCCGTTTCCCGTTCCTGCTGGCGTCGCTCTCGGTGATCGGAAGCGCAGTCTTGATCTGGGCGCGAAGGGCGCACGTCACGCGGGGTTTGGGCCAGAGCGGCTCCGCGCACTCGGCCCCGCTGACCAGCAGCGTCGGCTCCTGACGCGGCCCGCCGTCGACCTCCAGTCGCGGTCGCGGCCGGTCTGGCTCATACCAGCTGGGGCGGTTGCTCGTCGACCAGCGTCGTGGCGTAGGGGACGGCTTCCAGGCGCTCGATGGGGATGGGCCGCCCCGACACCTCGCTGACTCCGTAGGTGCCTTCTCCGATCCGCTCCAGCGCCCTTTCGATCCTGGCAAGCGTGTCCTGATCCAGCTCGTTCTCCGCCAGTGCCGGCTCCATGTCGGTTACGGCCTTCGCCTCGTCCCCTTCGTCGCCGATCTCATCCTCCGGCGGTACGGTTGCGTCGAGCTCCCGGCTCCGAGCCGCTATGCGGGCCTGTATCTCGGCCCTGTCATGCTCGAGTCTCTCGCGAAGCCGGTTGATCTCGTCTCGATTTAGCACATCAGGGATGGTACTAGCGGGAGGCAGGAGAGCAGCTATTGCACCCGGCGCTCGCCGTACACCAGCTCATGGCTGACGATCCTCGAGGGGACGGGCGTGGACAGGACCATCGCCGTGATGGTGTCGCCGTTGTGGGGGGCGATCCGGGTCAGCAGGCCTTCCAGGTGCTCCATGGACCGAACCGCCACACGGGCGATGAAGCTGTCGGTCCCGGTCACCCGCTGGGCCTCCAGGACCTCGGGCACCTCGGCCAGGCGGTGACCGTGGACCGCACACTCGGTCGAACTGCTGGTCGTGATCCGGATCATGGCCTGCATCGGGACGCCGACCGCGGCCAGGTCAAGCTCGGCGTGGTAGCCGCGCAGGACGCCGGACTCCTCCAGCCGCCGAATCCGCTCTGCGACCGCAGGTGGACTCAGGCTGACGCGCCGTCCGAGCTCGGCGAAGGTCATTCGGGCGTTCTCCTGGAGGGCCTCCAGCAGCGCCCAGTCCGTACTGTCGATCGTGGGAGTGGAAACAACGGTCATTGCACCATACTAAGCCTGGATCGATACCAGCGCTGCTCGAAAACCATTGATTTGCCATGGCTATTGGACCGCTGAGCGCATATTCTTCGGTTATGGAAGCGCTGCTATTCGTATTCGGCTTGATCGTGCTCGGCGCGGCGATTCAGCGCTGGGGAGTGGACTCGCGCCCGGGACTCGGCGACGGCCGCACAGAACGCCTGGAACGCTGGTCGCCGCTCTAGAGCTCTGATGGCGTCGGATGGGGGCGGGCCGAAGGCGCGCCACTCCGGCTTGGCAGGCCCTCGGCGGCCGTCGAGCTCGGGGTCCCGAGCCGAGACCCGGGAACCACACCCTTAACGCCTCCCTGGCCTCCGCTTAGGACAGCCGAGCTACCCTGGGCGCATTGGGTCCGCGGGCCCAGCCCGCATCAGGCCCGACGCGGAGGGAGGTAGTGATATGAGATTTGGCCGGCTGCTCTTGTTGCTCGGGGTCCTGCTGCTGGCGCTGCCGGCCTCATCCGGTCCGGCCGTCGCCGACCAGGACGAGGCCTCGGCGGTCCGCACCGCCTCCCCGATCAAGCACGTGGTGGTGATCTACCAGGAGAACGTCTCCTTCGATCACTACTTCGCGACCTACCCCCACGCGGCCAATCCTGCCGGCGAGCCAGCCTTTCACGCCTCGGCCCGCACCCCGACCGTGAACGGGCTCAACGACACGCTGCTCAAGATCAACCCCAACCTCAGCAATCCGCAGAGGCTGTCGCGCAGCCAGGCGCACACCTGCGACCAGGGGCACGACTACACGGCCGAGCAGCTGGCGGCCGACCACGGCGCCATGGACCGCTTCGTGCAGGAGACCGGCGCCAACCTGACCGTCGCCCAGTGCACCGGCCAGGCCACGGGTGTCTCCCCCAACTACGCGGTGATGGACTACTACGACGGCAACACCGTGACGGCGATGTGGAACTACGCGCAGCGCTTCTCGATGAGCGACAACCACTTCAGCACCGGCTACGGACCTTCGACGCCGGGCGCGCTGAACCTGATCAGCGGCAACACCTTCGGAGCCATATGCGGCAGCTCGACCTACAACGCCCCGGCCTGCGCCACCGCGCCGCCTTTCTACTCGACGAACAGCAAGCCGGGCGTGGTCGCGCCGCAGGGACCAGGAACCGTCACGGGCGACCCGCAGCCGTACTTCGACAACTGCACCACACGTGGGTCGGCTCAGCTCGGCGGCGAGAACGTGGGCGACCTTCTCAACGCGAAGGGCCTGACCTGGGGTTGGTTCCAGGGCGGCTTCGACAACTGCGCCACGACGCACGCGGCAACCGGTGGCACGGGGGCCCCGGCCACCAAGGACTACATCCCCCACCACCAGCCCTTCCAGTACTACCAGTCGACCGCCAACCCCAACCACCTGCCACCCTCCTCGCCGGCCAACATCGGCAAGCAGGACCAGGCCAACCACCAGTACAACGTGGACGCCTTCTGGACGGCCGCCAACGCCGGGCGGCTGCCCGCGGTCTCCTTCCTCAAGGCGCCCGCGTACCAGGACGGCCACGCCAACTACTCGACGCCGCTCGATGAGCAGACCTTCCTGGTCACGTCGATCAACCGGCTTCAGCAGCTGCCAACCTGGAAGAGCACGGCCATCGTCATCGCCTACGACGACTCCGACGGCTGGTACGACCACGTGATGGCACCCCTCGTCCACCAGTCGCAGACCACCCTGGACGCGCTCACCGGAACCAACCAGTGCGGCGCCGATCCGACAAGGGTGCCCAGCGGGCAGCAGGCGCGGTGCGGCTTCGGCCCCCGCCTGCCCCTGCTCGTCATCTCGCCTTTCGCGAAGAGAAACTTCGTCGACAGCTCGCTGAGCGACCAGAGCTCGATCCTCCGCTTCATCGAGGACAACTGGAGCCTCGGCCGCATCGGCGCCGGCTCGGCGGACGCGACGGCGGGCTCCCTGGCGGGGATGTTCGACTACGCGCGCCCGAGCACCAAGCCCCTGATTCTCGACCCGTCCACCGGCCAGCCTCGCGACAGCGAGCAGGCGGACTCCGAACAGTAGTAGAGAGACATCGAC
>JALYYF010000544.1 GCA_030946725.1 Candidatus Dormiibacterota bacterium | reverse complement strand
GGCCGAGCGCTCCAGAGGTCGCCGGAGCGCCGCCAGGACCTCGGTGTCGGACATGGCGACAACCAGGACCCGGTGCCTGCGGCCCAGGCGCAGGGAATGAGCGACCAGCTCTCCTGAAGCTTCCTCGTCCAGCACGTCGGTGAGGACGACGACCAGCGAGCGACCCTGCAGCTCCTGGGTCAAGTAGGCGAAGGCCTCCCCGAACTCCGGCTCCGCGTAGGTCGCCTGGACGCGGTAGAGCACCTCGTTGAGACGGTGGATCTGGCGGATTCCCCGCCGCGGGGCGAGAAAGGCCTGCACCTGGTGCGCGAATGTGAGCAGCCCCACGCGATCCCCCTGCGACTGTGCCACCCACCCCAGCAGGAGCGCGGCGTTGACCGCCTGGTCGAGCTTGGTCAGATGCCCGGCCGGCGCCGTCATCAGGCGTCCGCAGTCGAGCACGATCACCACCTGCTGCCCGCGCTCGGCCTCCAGCTCCGTGGTGACGGGGCTGTCGCGGCGAGCCGTGGCCTTCCAGTTGACCCGCCGGACGTCGTCACCCGGCAGGTAGTCGCGGACGCCGGCCGGAGTGGTCGCGGAGCCCGGCGGCCTGGCCCGGCGCTGGCCGGGCAGCACGCGAACCCCACGGCGGAGGGTCAGCTGCCAGCGCTTGACCGCCAGCACGTCGGGATAGACGGCCGCGCGGGCGGC
This sequence comes from Candidatus Dormiibacterota bacterium, assembly GCA_030946725.1. Taxonomy (GTDB): domain Bacteria; phylum Chloroflexota; class Dormibacteria; order Dormibacterales; family Dormibacteraceae; genus Nephthysia. The sequence continues at coordinate 2,087 of JALYYF010000544.1, read as the reverse complement.
CAGCGGCAGCCGGAGCTGGCGCAGCCACCAGCCGCCCGGTCGCCAGACCCGCACGTCCATCCCGTCGAACGTGAACAGGCCACGACGCGGAGAGCGCACGGGGTATTCCACGATCAGGAAGCCCTCGGCGTCGAACGTCCCTTCGAGGGGCCGGTCGGAGACGCGAAGCGGCAGCGGCGTGTGGTCGGCGACGGCCGCCCGCAGGCCGGCAGCGCGGCGGCAGGAGAGCCCCACCAGCACGGACTGGTCCGCCCCCAGCGCGAGGGGCTGGGGCAGCTCCCGGGAGCCCGTGAACTCGGACGCCCTGGGTAACAATCGAGCGTCGCGGACCACCGTCCAGAGCAGCACGGCGTGATAGACCAGCGCCAGCGCCCACAGCAGCGGCGAGAGCGCGGTCAGCGCGATCATGGCTGCCCCCACCAGGAGGGCGGCCAGCAGGCGCGGCTGAGGTACCAATGTGAAGATGGCGCCCAGCCGCCGGAGGAGGCTCAGCGTGGGGGCGTCACCTGGGCGGCCAGCCCGGCCAGGACCGAGTCGGCGGTCTGGCCGGCGACCTCGGCTTCGGGCCGCAGGATCAGGCGGTGCCGGAAGGCCGGAGCCAGCAGCGACTTGACGTCGTCCGGGGTGACGAACCGTCGATCCTCGAACGTCGCCTGCGCCTTGGCGGCCTGCATGAGCAGCACCTCGGCCCGGGGTGACGCGCCCAGCGCCAGCTCGGGAGCCGACCGTGACGCCTCCGCGAGCCGGACGATGTAGCGCCGGATCTCCTCGTCGACGCGGATCTCTGCCGCCTGCTCGCGCACCGCGTCCAGCGCAGCGGTGTCGAGGACCTGCCGGACCCCGGCGCGCTCCGGGTCCCGAAGCTCGATCCCGGCGTCCCAGCGAGCCAGCATCTCCATCTCCTGGTCGGCGGTCGGGTAGCCGAGGACGACCTTGAACAGGAAGCGGTCCTGCTGGGCTTCCGGCAGCGGGTAGGTGCCCTCGTACTCGACAGGGTTCTGGGTGGCCAGGACGATGAACGGGTCGGGGAGCGGCCGGGTGCGGCCCTCCAGCGAGACGCCGCGCTCCTCCATCGCTTCCAGCAGTGCCGCCTGCACCTTGGCCGGCGCGCGGTTGATCTCGTCCGCGAGCAGCACGTTGGTGAAGACCGGGCCGGGCCGCACGTTGAAGGTCCGGGTCTGCAGGTCATAGACCGAGGTGCCGACGATGTCCGCCGGCATCAGGTCGGGCGTGAACTGCACACGGCTGTACTCCAGCGCCAGCAGGCGAGCGATGGCCTTGGCGAGAAGCGTCTTGCCGACGCCGGGAACACCCTCGAGCAGGACGTGACCGCGCACCACCACGGCGAGCGCGCAGAGCCGGACCGCCTCCTCCTGGCCGACCAGGGCCTTGCCGACCTCCGACTGGAAGCAGGCATGGAACTGCGCGCCTGTCAATCGACTACCCCCTCCCTGACCCGCCCCGCAAGGGGGAGGGAGTTGATTCGGAGGCGGAGGTCACTTGCAGGTCGGGGTAGGCCACGGCCCGCAAGCGGCGGGCGGCTGCGAGCAGGGTGTCCTCGCGGTCCGCCGCGGCCAGCATGGCTTCGGCGGCGGCAAGTTCCTGCGCCTCTTGAGGGGCGCGCTGGGCCAGGGACCGCTGGAAGGAGACGCCGGTGGCGCCGATCCCGTGCCTGTGGGCGACGGCGCGGCGGGCGGCGTCCCGGAGGACCTCCGCGGTCACCCCCACGGCCCGCGAGCGCTGGAGTAGATGCCCTATCGCCGCCACGTACTCGGCGGCCGACCGGTCCCCACCTCCGGGCAGCTCGAGCCGGGGCCCGAACGCCCGGCCGCGGATCAAAAAACCGATGAACAGGACGACGACCGCCCAGGTCAGCGAGGCCCCCCAGGAGGTCGAGAGCCAGGCCGTGACGGGCGAAGTCGGTCCGGCAACCTGGTGATGGTATTCGTCGAAGGCGACGCTCCCGCCTGCGCCCGCCAGCGAGACGAGATCCGAGGCGAGCCGCCCGTTGTCGGCGGCGCTCAGGTAGCCGTTACAGAGCGGCAGCGGATCGCTGAGTGTGACGATCCTCCCGCGACCCACCAGTT
>JALYYF010000500.1 GCA_030946725.1 Candidatus Dormiibacterota bacterium | reverse complement strand
CCGGTGCGGCTAGGAGCCCCTCCAGCTCCGTGGCTCGGCGACTCTTGTGGGGCAGGTCAAAGATGCTCCTTCAGCTCGAGGATGCGCCTCAGAAGCTCTGCAGGGGTGCGGGTCGGGTAGTTATCTGCCATGGCACCGCTTGTACTTCCGCCCGGATCCGCACCAGCAGAGGTCGTTCCGGCCGGGCTTCTTGCCGGACGCGCCGACGCCCACCGGCTCTCCGGGCCCTGACGTCTGCGCTGCGACAGGCGTGTTAGGGCCTGACGGGCCGCCCCCGTTGTGGGCGGCCCCTGCCTTCGGCGGAGGCTCTGCAGGCATGAGCTGGACCCGGAACATGTTCGCCACGATGTCCGCGCGAATGCCCTCGGTGAGCTCTTCGAACATGGTGTGGGCTTCGTTCTTGTATTCGACCAGGGGGTCCTTCTGACCGTAGGCCTGCAGGCTGATGCCTTCCCGAAAATGCTCCATGGTCGTGAGGTAGTCGACCCATTTCTGGTCGATCGTGCGCAGTACCACGAAGCGCTCGATCGAGCGGAAGAGCTCCTCGTCCCCGAACTCCTTCTCTTTGGCGTCGTATGCTTCGATCGCCGCCCCGTACAGGTACTCGGTCAACCCGGCCTGGCCCTGGCTGAGGGCCGAATCCGGGAGCACGGTCCCCGGCGCGATCGGGAAATAGTGGCCGAGGTAGTTGACCAGCCCCTCGGTGTCCCAGTTCTCCGGATGCCTGCCCTGGCAGTGGCCATCGACGCCCTTGGCGACAACGTCGTGGATGTAGTCGAGTATGTTCTCGCGGGTGTTGGCGCCGGAGAGGACCTTGTCCCGCTCGCCGTAGATGATGGCGCGCTGGATGTTCATCACGTTGTCGTACTCGACCACGTGCTTGCGGGTGTCGAAGTGCATGCCCTCAACCTTTTTCTGAGCGCGCTCGATCGAGTTGGCCACCCAGCTGTGTTCGATAGGTTCGACGTCGAGCCGGTCCATGAGGCGTCCGATGCGGTCGGCCGCCGGACCGAAGATGCGCATCAGGTCGTCCTCCAGGGAGATGAAGAAGCGGCTGCTGCCGGGGTCGCCCTGGCGCCCGGCCCGCCCGCGGAGCTGGTTGTCGATGCGGCGGCTCTCGTGCCTCTCGGTGCCGATGATGTGCAGGCCGCCAGCCCCTGCCACGCCGCCGCCGAGGACGATGTCGGTGCCGCGGCCCGCCATGTTGGTCGCGATCGTCACGGCGGCCGGCTGCCCGGCCTCGGCCACGACCGTCGCCTCTCGCTCGTGCTGCTTGGCGTTGAGCACGTTGTGGCGCATCCCGCGCTTGCTGAGGAGCCGGGCCAGGCGCTCCGACTTCTCCACCGAGACGGTTCCCACCAGCACGGGGCGCCCCGCCTCGTTCATCTGCTGGATCTCCTCGATCACCGCCTCGAACTTCGACTCCTCGGTCTTGTAGATCACGTCCGCGTGGTCGGTCCGGGTCATCGGCTTGTTGGTCGGAATCTCGACCACCTCGAGGCCGTAGATCTTGTGGAACTCCTCCGCCTCGGTCAACGCCGTACCGGTCATTCCGGCCAGCTTTCCATACAGCCGGAAGAAGTTCTGCAGAGTGATCGTGGCCAGCGTCTTCTGTTCCTGCTGGACCTTCACCCCCTCTTTGGCCTCGACCGCCTGGTGCAGGCCATCCGACCAGCGCCTGCCCTGCATGGTGCGGCCGGTGAACTCGTCGACGATGATCACCTCGCCGCTGATGACCAGGTAGTCGCGCTCGCGCTGGTAGAGCGCCTTGGCCTTGAGCGCCTGGTTGATCTGGTGTGACTCGACGACGTGCTCCAGGTCGTAGATGTTCTTGATGCCGGTCATGCGCTGCATCTTGTTGATGCCTTCCTCGGTCAGGGAGGTCGCCTTGTACTTCTCCTCGACCGTGTAGTCCGCCCCCTCCTGGAGTCGGGCCGCGTGCCGGGAGTACTCGTAGTACTTGTCGGTCGACTCCTCACTCTGGCCGGAGACGATCAGGGGCGTCCGGGCCTCGTCGATCAGGATCGAGTCGACCTCGTCGACGATGGCAAAGCTGAGATCACGCTGGACCCGCTGAGCCAGGTCGGTGGCCATGTTGTCGCGCAGGTAGTCGAAACCGAACTCGTTGTTGGTCCCGTACGTGATGTCGCAGGCGTAAGCCTCCTGCCTGCTGGTCGGCTTCAGGTGCAGCAGCCGGGGATCGGAGTGGTTTTCGTCCACGTACTCGGGATCGAAGACGTGTCCCATCAGGACGCCCGGAGGGCCGGGGACCACGACCCCGACTGTGAGCCCGAGCATGTCGTAGAGGGGCGCCATCCAGCCCGCGTCGCGGCGGGCCAGGTAGTCGTTGACCGTGACGAGGTGCGCGCCCCGGCCCGTCAGTGCGTTGAGCACCAAAGGCAGGCTGGCGACCAGCGTCTTGCCCTCACCGGTCTTCATCTCGGCGATCTTGCCGAGGTGAAGGACGATCCCGCCGACCAGCTGGACGTCGAAGTGGCGCATGCCGATGGTCCGGCGAGCGGCCTCCCGGGTGAGCGCGAAGCACTCCACGAGCAGGTCGTCAAGGCTCTCGCCGTCCGCGGCCCGCTGCCGAAGCGCGGTGGCCTGGTCGCGAAGCGCCTGGTCGTCCAGGGCCTGGAGCTCGGGTTCCAGCTCGTTTATCTCCCGCACCGTCCGCAGGTGCTGCTTGACCTCGCGCTCGTTGGGATCGAAGAGGGTGCCGAGAAAGCGTACGGGCATCAGGGCACCACCGTCTCGATAACCGCCACCCCACCGTCGGGGCGGCGGAAGCAAACGTTCACCGCTCCAGTCTCCTCATCCAGATATACGTAGAACGGCTGGGTGGCGGTGTCGAGGCCAAGCACGGCGTCGTCCAGCGTCTCGGGCCGCAACTTGATCCTGATCCGCTCGGGTCCCGGGTCGCGCTCCTCGTCGAGCTCGGCCACGGGCGCGCCCGGCCGCTTCTTCTCCACTTTGATCTTTTCCTTCAGCTTCACCACCTGGCGGTCGACCTTGTCGAGGGCCAGGTCGAGCGCGGCCTTGGGATCCATTCCAATCTCGCGGGCCTGCGCCAGGGGATGGCGGCGGCCGTCCATCCTGACGTTGATCTGGACCGCGCAGAAGGAGCTCGGCCCCCTCCGCGACTCATTCTCGAACTCGACATCAGCCTCGACCACCCGGTCGAAGTGGCGAGCCACCCGGAGCAGCCTCTGCTCAGCGTACGCACGGACCCGAGCCGGCAACTCCTCGGTCCGGTCGTGTATCACGACCTTCACGTGAGGATGATACCCACGAGCCCGCCCGGCCAAGCCTGGCACTCGTGGTGGTGCCCCGCCTGCGTCGGCATCTTCTAAATCGAGACCCGAGCCACGGTCACGCCGTGGACGATGCCCGACCCGGCCTTCCTGAGGGCCGCCGCGCACGCCTCCAGGGTGGCGCAGGTGGTCGCCACGTCATCGACCAGGATGATCGGACGGCCGGCGAGCGCCGGCCCGCGCCAGGCGAACGCGCCGGCCATGTTCGCCTGCCGTCGGAGCCGGTCAAGCCCCACCTGCGGAGGAGTGTCTCGCAGGCGCACCAGCCACCTGGAGCTCCCCGACAGACCGAAGCGCCGGCGCAGCTCCCTGGCGAGCAGCTCGGACTGGTTGTAGCCACGGCTGCGCAGCCGGCGCTCGTGCAGCGGGACCGCCAGGAGCAGCGCGGCCGGGACGCCGTCCACGGCCAGCCGGTCGGCGACCAGGGCGGCCAGCGCCGGCGCCAGGCTTCGCCACCCCTCGTACTTGAAGCGGTGAATGGCGTCCTCCAGGGCGCCCTCGTAGGCGGCTGCCGCCCGAGCTCGGTTGAGGGCGCGCAGCCGTGCTCTGCAGCCGCAGTTGGCGGACGCGAACTCCAGCTCCCGCCCGCAGCGGGGACAGAGGGGCTCCTCGAGCCGCCGGACGCGGCACCTGCAGGGCGCGCAGAGCCATGCTCCCAGCCGGCGGCAGCTCCCGCAGCGCGGCGGCAACAGCCAGTCCAGCCAAGGGCGCCGGACGATGCCCGAGGCCACCGAGACGACGGCAGACACGCCTCCACACTAGAGGCGGCGTCAATCTCGCCTGTTAAGACCCCCCACCAACCTCCCCCCGCGGGCGGGGGGAGGAGATGCCCTTCGGGGCATGCTCGACGGCCAGCTGCTCACCCGGTGGCAGCGGCACCCCTTCCAGCGTGCCCGCCGGCAGCTCCACGACACTGTGGGCCCGGAGGACCAGGGGCACCATCCGCCAGCTTCGGAGATCGGGACGGACCCTGACCACGCGCTGCCTTCGGTCCATGAAGACCACGTCGATCGGAAAGCGCATGAAGAAGGTGTGGATGCCGTTGCAGGGCGCGATCCACATCCCCGTTCCGGCCGGCAGGGTGCGCCGGAACATCAGTCCCAGTCCGCGGCCCACGAAGGTTCTCGGTCGCTCCAGCCGAGCGGCCAGCACGCGTCCGCTGGCCGGGTGCAGCAGGCGGAGGGAGGGCTCTCCACGGGCGGGCATGGCAACGCCATACCCTACAGGGCGATGCCGGACTTCGATTCGGGCGGGGTCCGCCTGCGCTATCAGACGGCAGGCCCGGAGACGGGCAGGCCCATCGTCCTGGTGCACGGTTTCTGCAGCGACTACGAGCTGAACTGGGTGGGCAGCCGCTGGCAGGAGACCCTGGTCGGCGCGGGGCGGCGGGTGCTCGGCCTCGACTGCCGCGGTCATGGCCACTCGGAGAAGCCCCACGACCCCGCGGCCTACCGGCTGGACACCATGGCCGCCGACGTCGTCAGGTTGCTGGACCACCTCGACGTCCAGGTCGCCGACTACCTGGGCTACTCAATGGGCGCCCGGATCGGCCTGGAGGCAGCGGCGCGATCCGCCGACCGGCTGGGACGGGTGGTGCTCGGAGGGCTCGGTCAGATCGCCGGCACAGGGCGCGCCGAGCTGATCGCCCGCCGCATGCGGGGAGACGAATCGGTCCAGGACCCCGCCGCGGAGAGCTTCTACAGGTTCGCGGTGGCGCGGCCCATCAACGACCTCGAGGCCCTCGCCTGTTGCATCCTCGGGCAGCAGCAGGACCTCCAGCCGCCGGAGCTGGGCTCCATCAGGGTGCCCGTCGCGATCATTGCGGGCGACCAGGACCCCATCGCCCGCGGCGCACCCGAGCTGGCTGCGCAGATCCCGGGCGCTCGATACGTGGCCATCGAGGGCCGCAACCACATGAACGCCGTTCCCGCCCGGCAGTTCAAGTCGGCGGCGCTCGAGTTCCTGTTCGGGGGCTGACCGCTCAGGAGCGGGTGCGGGTTACCTCGCTCACCACGTCCCGAAAGGCGGAGGAGAGTTGCGGCCCCATCGTCGTCAGGACAGCGGCCACGATGATGGCGACGAGCACCAGCACGAGCGCGTACTCCACCAAGCCCTGGCCGTCCCGACGACCGAGCGCCGCGAGCAACCGCCGGCCGGCCGGCACGGCCTCCTCCCAAACTCGTCTCGCACGTCTCTATCCCCCATCGACGCCGGGGGCACGATCCGGAAGGCCCGGTCGCGGCCACTAGGGTAGCGAGCGCGGCGTCTCAGACGCATGCCGAAGGCCTCTCTCCCCCGCGAAGTCGGGGGAGTACCCAGCCGTAGGGCGGGGGAGGGGCCGTCGGGGCGCTAGCGAACCTCGGCGCCGGACCGGTCCTTGCGCAGCCTCAGCCGTAGCCGCAGGACGGCCAGCAGCGCCTTGCTGACCTCCCCCTGGGAGACCTTGGACTGCCCCGCCACCCGGTCCTCGAAGCGAATCGGCACCTCGGTCACCGGGAATCCGAGCTTCACGCAGCGATAGAGCATCTCGACCTGGAAGGAGTAGCCCTGGGAGAAGACCCGGTCGAGGTCGATGGCGGAGAGCAGGGCGCGGGTGTAGCAGCGATAGCCCGCGGTGCAGTCGCGGACCCCGAGGCCGAGCACCATGCGGCAGTAGAGGTTGGCCCCCGAGGAGAGCAGCCGGCGATGCCAGCCCCAGCCCACGACGGAACCGCCCGGGACGTACCGGGAGCCGATCCCCAGGCCGCCGTTCTCAGCCGCGGCTTCAACGATCTGCGGCAGGTGCTCGGGCCGATGCGAGCCGTCGGCATCCATCTCGACGAAGAGGTCGTAGCCCCGTTCGAGCCCGAAGCGGAAGCCGGCCACGTAGGCGGACCCCAGGCCAAGCTTGCCGGGCCGCTGCAACAGCATGATCCCGATGTCCCTCTCGCCCAGCTCCCTGGCAAGCTCCGCCGTCCCATCCGGCGAGCTGTCGTCGACGACCAGCACGTCGTAGCCGCAGCCGCGAATGCCGAGCACCGCCCGCTCGAGGTTCTCACGCTCGTTGTAGGTGGGGACCACGACCAGGACCTTCCGCCCGGCGCTCACCGGTAGAACCGAACCTTCACGATGTCGCGCAGCATGCGGCTCGAGTCTCTCAGAGGTGACACCCGTGTGGTGTCCGAGTTGATCCACCGCACCGGGATCTCGCTGATCCGGTACCCCGACAGGCTGGCGAGGTAGAGCAGCTCGACGTCGTAGGCGAAGCCCTCGATGCGAAGGCTCGACGCCAGCTCCCTGGCAACCTCACCGCGCATCAGCTTGAATCCGCACTGCGTGTCCCAGATCCCCGGCAGCAGCAGCGACTGCACCAGCAGGTTGAAGGTCTTGCCCATGAGTCGCCGGTGCAGCGGCTGGTCCACCTCCCGGGCGCCACGCTTGGCGCGGGAACCGATGGCCACGTCGGCACCCCTGCCGATCGCGTCCTCCAGCTTCGCCAGCTCCTCGATCGGCGCCGAAAAGTCAACGTCGCTGACCAGCACCATCTTGCCCCGGCTGGATCGCACGCCCTCGGCGACGGCACGCCCCTTGCCCCGGTTGGGAAGCAGGCGGACGCCCCGCACGTAGGGCGTCGCCTCCTGTGCCTGGCGGATGAGGCGGCGGGTCTCGTCCGTGCTGCCGTCGTCTACCAGGATCAGCTCGAAGCTGCGCCCGCTGGGCTCGAGATAGCGTTCCGCCACCTGCAGCGCACCCGGCAGCCGGTGCTCTTCGTTGAAGCAGGGGACCACTACGCTGAGATCCACGGCGGCCAATCCTAGCCGAGCCACGTCTCGCGGGTATCCGGTCCCGGCCTCCACGGGCCGCCCCTGGACGCCGATCGCGCCCCCTCGCCGCTTTCCCACCTCAGTCGCGGCGGCCACTGCGCAGGACGGCCAGTGCGTAGAGAGGCAGCACGGCCATCCGACGGGCACGCCACGGTTCCAACCCAAGCCGCCACAACCACTCCAGGTGGGCGCTGCGAACGATCACCGGCGCGCGAAGCCGGCGGCCGGCGAGGAAGTCGAACGCACCGCCCACCCCTACCGCGACGGGCACGTTCAGCCGGGGCCGGTTGCGGTCGATCCAGAACTCCTGGCGCGGATGGCCATAGGCCACCAGCAGCAGGTCCGCTCCACTGTCACGGATCCGGCGCAGGCTCTCCTCGTCGTCCTCCGGCCATGGCGAGCCCCCATGGCAGCCGGCGACGCGAAGGCCGGGGACGCGGGACTGCAGGCGCCGCGCCGCCTCCTCGGCCACCCCCGGCTGAGCGCCCAGGAAGAACGGTCGCCACCCTCGCCGGGCGCACAGCTCGGCCAGGCGTGGCAGCAGGTCGCTGCCGGCCACGCGCTGCTGCTCCCGGCAGCCCTGGCGCCTCATGGCCCACACCACTCCGATCCCGTCCGCCAGGCAGAGCGCGGCCGAGTCGAGCACACGCCGGAAAGCCGCGTCGCCTCTTGCCCTCATGACGAATTCGGGGTTTACCGTCGCGACCAGCCGGGTGGGGCCTCGCGCCTCCAGCATCCGCTCCACGCGGACCAGAGCGCCCTCCATGTCCACGCAGTCGACACGGACCCCCAGTATGCGGACGCCCGCAGCCTCGGTATCATCGCCGCCCGGTGCTGACACTGTGCTGCGACCTGTCACGCCTGGATATGAAACGCCCAACGGGCGCCGCCGTGTACGCCACCCAGGTCCTCGAAACCCTCGAGCAGGCCGGGGAGGTGCGGCTCGTGGGCGGTCAGGAGCTCGCGACGGCGGATGTCGTGCTCAACATCGACGGGAGGTTTCGAGCGGGACGCGGGCAGCGTGTCGTGACTGCCGTCATGGACCTCGGCCATCTCTACGCCCGGCGGGCCTACCGGCCGCCCGCCTGGATGCGCCAGAACTGGCGCGTCGCCTCCGCCGCCAGACGCTCCGATCACGTGCTGGTGCCCTCGGCAGCGGTGCTGTCCGGCCTCCAGCGGTACCTCGGAGTGGCGGCGGAGCGGGTCACCGTCTTCCGGCCGCTGCCGGGGCCGGAGTTCCGGAGACCTGCGCGAGCCGCGATCGATCAGCTGCGCACGCGCCTTGGCCTGCCTGAGCGTTACTTCCTGTTCGTGGGAGTGCGCAGCGGCAGGAAGAATCTCGGCCTGCTGGCCTCCTCCCGCGCGCTGAGCGCGGAATCGGGGTCCGTGAACCTGGTGCTGGCCGGACCCGGCAAGGGCGGCCTGCCAGGGGCGCGTGACCTGGGCTATGTGGCTCAGCAGGACCTGCCCGGACTGATCGCGGGCGCCATGGCCTGGCTGAACCCGAGCCACTATGAGGGGAGCTCGATCGGCGCGCTGGAGGCGATGGCGTGTGGCACGCCGGTGCTCGTGGCGGCGACAGGCGCCCAGGCCAAGGACGTCGGGATGAGCGGGCTGGTGCTGCCGCCTGCCGACCCCCAGTCCTGGGCGGAGGCCCTGAGCGCGGTGGCGGCCGACCGCAACCTCCGGGGGCGCCTCGCCGCAGCAGGATTGCGCAGGGTCGCCGAGCTCAGGGCGTCAGCGCCCCCCACGTCGGCACTACTGGAGGCACTCTGGCCGGCCCACGCCTCTGCGTGAGGGGTGGTCGCAGCGGCTGTGTGCTCGTCAGCACCGAAGAGGTGGCCGGCGTCGGCTGTGAGGGCTCTGTGTCGCCGAGACGGGCGGCGAACTCGGTCAGGGGCTCCCCGCCGCTGACCCGGACGCGGGTCCACTCGAAGCGGTCGGCGGCCGAATGAACGGTGCTCCCGCCATGCGTGGTGGTCGCGCTCTGATAGCCGGCCGCCTGCACCGCATGGACGACGGTCGGATTGACAGCGCCGGAGGGATAGCAGAAGTCCAGCACGGGATGTCCCAGGATGGCTTCCAGCGTCACCTTGCTGTCGTCCAGCTGCCGTTGCAGCTCGGCTGCCGACAGCTTGGTCAGGTCGGGATGCGAGACGGTGTGTGAGCCGATCTCTATGCCGTTCGCGTTCATGTCGACGACCTGTGCAGGCGTCACGTTGGTGGGTCGGCCGAGAAAGCCTGTGACGATGTAGGCGACCGCCTTGAACTGGTGCGAACGCAGCACCGGGTAGGCGGCGGTGTACAGGTCGCTGTAACCGTCGTCGAGCGAGATGACCACCGGCCTGGAGGGCAGCGTGCCGCTGTCCAGGAGGTAGGCGCGCAGGTCATCCAGGTCGACGGGGTGATAGCCGTTTCGAGCCAGCCAGTCCATCTGCAGGCGGAACTCGGCGGGCGAGACCGACAGGTTGGCGCCCAGCGCGTCGCGCGAGTCCGGATTGTCCCGGATGTAGTGGTACATCAGGATCGGGACACTGATCGACGCACGTCCCGCGGGCACCATCTCGAGGGCCTGCTGCGAGGCAGGCGTGCCCGAAGCGCCCCCGTTGAGCCGGACATTCTCGAGGCTCGGGTAGTGCAGGGGCCTGAGTGTGGCGACATTCGTTGGCCGGGGGGTCTTGGGGAGCTCGGCGCTCACCAGAGCCTGCGTCAGAGCGAAGATCGCAAGAGTAGCGAGCAGACTCGCCCCCGCCCTCCGACGGTGCGAGCGTTCCTTCATCCACCGCATAGATTAGGTGTCGCCGTCGACACTTTGCCACTGATGCTGTCTAGCTTTTCGGCGTATGTGCGGGCCGCAGTCGATCTCGTCGGCCGGCGACGCGCTCGTCTCAGCGGTAGGCGACACCCTCTATAACGGCGTCGAGGACCTTCCAGGTGTCGCCCGCCGCACGCCTCCAGGAGAACTCCGCCGCGCGGCTCAGGCCGCGCCGTCTCAGCTCTTGCCGGAGCGACGCGTCGTCCAGGAGTCTCTGCAGAGCCAGCGTCCAGCCCTCGACGTCGGCCGGGTCCACCAGCAGGCCGGCGTCCCCGACCACCTCCGGCAGCGAGGCTGCGTTCGAGGCGGCCACGGGTGTGCCGCAGGCCAGCGCCTCGAGCGGCGTCAGTCCGAAGCCCTCGTACCAGGCCGGGTGGGCGAGGCAGGTCGCAGCGTTGTAGAGTCCGGGCAGCTCGGCCGGCTCCACCTGACCCAGCACGCGCACTGCGCTCCCCGCCGCCTCGATCTGCCGCCGAACGGCCTCGTAGCGCCAGCCCCAGCCACCCACTATCACGAGCAGAGGCCGTCCCTCCAGCCGGGACCAGGCCTTCAGCAGGGTCTCCAGGTTCTTGCGCGGCTCGATCGTGCTGACGAAGAGGATGTAGCGCTCGGGCAGGTCATGGCGGCGGCGGACCGCCTGGATCTCCTCCGCCGGCAGCGGGCGATAGCGCTCGGCCACGCCTTCGGGGACCACGTGCAGCCGCCTGGGGTCGACACCGAACTGCTCTCTGACGTCGGAGGCCGTGTTCTCCGAAACGGCCAGGATGGCGTCGGCCCGGCGCATGGAGCGGGGCACGATGACGCGGACGCTGAGGGTCTGACCGCCCGGGAACCATTCCGGATGCCGGTAGATCGCGGTGTCGTGTGCGGTCACCGCGGCAGGCACCGTCATCCTGCCGAGCGGCATCAGCCCGGCGGCCCCGAAGTACGCCGAGGGCCGCAGGGAACCCAGCTGCCTGGGCCAGAGCAGGTGGCGGCCGAAAAAGCGCGGTCCCGGCAGGGGCCGGTGCGCGATGGAGGGCGCCCCCGGGGCGCCGGCTTCAGGGCCGTACAGCGTGAAACGGGCCTCGGGTCGGGCCTCCGCCAGGGCCAGGAG
>JALYYF010000450.1 GCA_030946725.1 Candidatus Dormiibacterota bacterium | reverse complement strand
AGCGCGAGAAGCGCGCCAAGATCATCGCCACCGAGGGGGAGTTCCAGGCGGCGCAGACGCTGGCCAACGCGGCCCAGGTCATCTCGACGCAGCCGGCGGCGCTGGCGCTGCGCTACATGCAGACCCTCCTCGACATGGGTTCGAACCAGAACTCCACCATCGTCTTCCCGATCCCCATCGAGCTCATCCGGCCGCTCCTGGCGGCCCCAGTTCCGATGGATGCCGTGCCCGCGGCAAGCAACGGGCCGGCACCCGCGACCTCCATCAAGAGCTCGACAAACCGTGAGGAGGCTTGACCGATGGCCAATCCAACCGCAGCCCAGGACGCCACGGGTCACGCCCGGCCCAAGAGCCCGGAGCAGGCTCTTCTGATCCGTTCCGGCTGGCAGGTCTTCTGCCACGACGATCCCGGTCCGGTCGGCCGGGTGGACCGGTCGAGCCGCTACGGTGCTGACCAAGCGCCCCTTCTGGTCTCTGCCGGATGGTGGCACCGGGTCGTCCGACGGGTGCCGTCTGAGGCCGTGCTCTCGGCCGGCGACCGACAGGTCAGGCTCCGAATTGCTCGCGCCGAGTTTCTCGACCTGGGCCACTACCTGCCGGATCAGGAAGTGGTGGCCTCGGTGTGGGATTCCTTGAGGGACTTCATGCCCTTCCGCTACCTGCGGTCGGCTTCGGTCAACGTCACCTCCGCCGATGGAGTGGTGACACTGTCGGGTCACGTCACCCACGAGGGCAACCGGCGACAGGCCGTTCGATGTGCGGAGAAGGCAGACGGGGTCGTCCGCGTGAGGGATCGGTTGGTCTCCGACGAGCACCTGACGTCTGCGGTGGCGAGGAGCCTCCTGTCTCATCCCGGTCTGCAGCCGAGCCTGGTTCACGTGTCGGCCCGTTTTGGAGCCGTCGAGCTGGAGGGTGACCTGCCCTCGGAGGCGCTGATCGGGCTGGCCACTTCGGCGGCCTCCAGCGTGGACGGGGTGACGAGGTTGGTGAACCGGCTTCGGGTGACCGCGGCGAAGACCGCGCCGCAAACTCGGCTGCGCGCTTAGGCGTCCATCCCTCGTGGCCGTTCGTCTCGTGTTGCGGGTAATCGCTCCGCCCTGGTACGCTCCAACCGGCCACCGGCAGCCTGGGAAGGGGTTCTCAGCAAGGCTCCGGGTGACCTGCCGTCACGCCGACGTCACGGCAGCGTAACGGTCAGGTGGCCATGCTATGCGGGCATCGGGGTGGGGCCTCTAGTCCGCCTCTCGATCATCAATCCACCCCGGGAGAATTGCAGATGACGCCCGATACGACGGCCGATACGGCTCCGGCGAAGTCACGGCGATCGTGACTGCGGCCGAGTCCTACACCACCGCCCGTCCGCTTCCCCGCCCCGCCGCTCCCTCCGACTATGCGGTGCTCAAGCGGCGTGTCCGCGAAGCGGGCCTGCTGGAAAAGCAGCCGAGCTACTACATACGTCTCATCGTCATCAACACGATCCTCTTCGGCGCCTGCATCGCCATCCTGGTGTTGTTCCGCCGCAATCCCTGGATCCTGGCGGCGGACGCCATCGCCATCGGCCTGGTCTCGGGCCAGCTGGGCTTTCAGCTGCACGACTCGGGCCATCACCAGATGTTCGAGCGAAAGTGGAAGAACGTGCTCGTCGGCTTCCTGACCGCGGACGTGCTGCTCGGGATGAGCTACGGCTGGTGGGTCACGAAACACAACCGTCATCACGCCAACCCGAACCACACCGATTTGGACCCCGACGTCAACAGCCCCGCCATCGTCTACAGCACCGAGCAGGCCCTGGAGCGCAGAGGCGTGCGCCGATTCATAGCCAAATACCAGGCGTTCTTTTTCTTTCCTCTCATCTGCCTGTTGGGTTGGAGCATGCACGTGGCGGGAGCCACCTTCCTGGCCAAGGAGCCATCGCGGCTCCGTCGGGCCGAGATCACTGTCTTGATTGCCCACGCGGTGCTCTACCTGGGGCTTCTCACCTGGCTGCTGGGGCCGTGGGCGGCCCTTCTGGTCATCGTCCTGCACAAGGCCGCCGGAGGCTTCTACCTGGCCACGGTGTTTGCTCCCAATCACAAGGGAATGCTGGAGGTGGACGACGACAGCGAGCTGGATTTCCTGCGGTCCCAGGTCCTCACTTCTCGAAACATCCGCGCCAACTGGCTGACCGACTACTGGTACGGGTCTCTGAACTATCAGGTCGAGCATCACCTCTTTCCCTCCATGGCACGCAGCAAAGTACGCAGGGCGCACTACATCGTTCGTGACTACTGCGCCGAGATCGGAGTGCCTTACCACGAGACCTCGCTGGTGGGATCGTTCCGCGAGCTGCTCGGCTTCCTTCACGAGGTGGG
>JALYYF010000494.1 GCA_030946725.1 Candidatus Dormiibacterota bacterium | reverse complement strand
ACGATGGTCCCGATCGCAAAGATGCGTCGCTCTACTTCCCCTATCAGGGAGGGGCCTGGCAATAAGACGCACTATGGTACTCATCTCATGCCGGTTGGGAATGGCTGCCGAACCGGCTCCTGAGCCTGACAGCGAGCCTCTCCTTAGGTGAAGATGAGAATCCTGGGGAAGGCGGTTGTCGGGGGGCCACGAGGAGGAACTCGTCGTGGCAAATCAGGCGTACCGCGAGCCGAGGAGCGCTCGGGCGGCCGCCACGGGCCGGCTGCCATCGAGGGCCAGCTGCGCGACATCAAGATGCGCCTCGGACAGCTCCGGGGCGAACTGGGAGAAGTGGGCCGCTGGGCTCTCCATCCCGAGTGTCTAGACATCAGCGGGCCCCTCAAACGGGTCCGCGAAATCCTCCAGGACACGGAGCGAGAGATCCGCCAGGCGCGGCAGGGGCGACTCCACCGCCGATAGCTCGTCCTCCACGATCTGGAGTGGTGGGTGGTCGGAGAGACGTCAGGAGCCGGCTGGCCGACCCCCGATCTTCCGGGGGTCCATCGGTACCGGCAGGCCCTGACGGGGCGCTCTCAGGATCGCCGGGGGTGGCCAGCTCCCCCGGTACCAGCCTCCGAAGGTTTCCCCGAAGAAGCCTTCGATCGGCAGCCGCCTGGGGCTCCCAAGCCGCTCCGACCCGTCCTCACGGTGATAGATGGGCTCGTACTCGACGAAGGCCCCATCGAAGGAGAGAATCCGGCAGTAGAGCGGACCCCCGGTCATCGGGTCGTTCAGCTGGCCGTGGATGAACAGCCGGCCTGGCGAGAGCTCGTCGGGATCATTGTCCAGCCGCATCGTCTCAACCTACGAACAGTCGTTCGCTAAGGCAAGCGCCAGACGTGGCCGCCAGCCCGTTTAAACGGGCTCTGCTGACCCAGGCGAGCCTCTCGATCTAGCCACAAGTCGCCTCCGCATCGATCGCGGGGACCACAACGGCTAGTGGTCGAGCGCCTTTGACGCGGGCCGGGCGTCCGGATAAGCCCCCAGCTGAGTTCGGGGGGGCTGGCGCTGTCGGCTCTTATCGAGAGCATGCGGACGGCCAATGTGCTGCAGGGCATCAGGCCGACGCCAGTGCCGACGAGGCAATCACTGCTTGACCGCGGCGGGGGGCGATCGCCCCCGGCGGGACAAGACGAGCCGTCCCGCGCGCAATCGGCACCTGCGAGGTGACCGCTGCTGGCCGAGCTGGACGGGCACCGACATCAGTCTGACTCTCATCGGCGTCAGCCCGGCCTGAACGGTGGCCGGCAGCTCTGAGGCTCGGGTCTGGGAATCGGCCGGAGGAGCGTACAGACCAGCGATCGCTTCATCCGAGCGGAGGAGCCGGTCCTCCGAGCGGAGGATTCCCGGAGGAACCAGGCTGCACTAACGTCTTCGGACATGTGGTCCCGGACGGCAGTCCTCCGGCGCTGGCTGGTCGGCTGGCCTGCCGACTTCGCCATGGCCTTGGTTCTGGCCGCGGTAGCCGTGCAGACCTCGACTCCTGAACTGCCAGCGAGAGGTCTAGCGCTGCTGATGACGCTGCCGCTGGCGGGACGCGGCCGTATGCCGCTGGTGGCGCTGGCGTTGATCGCGGTCGCTCATCTGGTCAACTCGGCCGCCGGATTCGAGCGCTCGGCGGCCGGCTTCGTGGCGCTCCTGATCTGCCTCTTCACCGTCTCCCAGCGCTTCGAGCCCAAGGTTTCGGTGCCGGTCGCCATCCTCATGGCCACCGGCACGGTCTACGTCGTCTGGACCTCTGGGCCCCTCGGCATCGGTTTCGGTCTGGCGGCGGTGATAGCGAACTGGGTCATCGGGCACGATCTGCACACGCGTCACCGGCTGATCGAGGCCTTGGAGGACCGGGCGCGAAGCCTGGAGCGGGCGCGCCAAGAGGAGGGGCTGCGGGCAATCGCGGACGAGCGGGCTCGGATCGCGCGTGAACTGCACGACCTGGTCGCGCACAGCGTCGGCGTCATGGTGGTGCAGGCGGCGGCAGGACGGCGGGTGGCGGCCACATCGCCGGCGGAGGGACTGGAGAGCCTGGCCTCGATTGAGCGAGTCGGCCGGGAGGCCATGGTCGAGCTTCGCCGCCTGCTGAGCGTCCTCCGCGCGGAGGGCACCGACGGGCGCGCCCCTCAACCCGGCTTGGAGCAGTTGGAGGAGCTGATCCAGGGCTTCCGGGCGGCTGGCCTGCGAGTCGATTCCAGGGTGGCGGGTAGGCCTTCGGAAGTGCCGCCAGGCGTCGACCTTTCTCTCTACCGGATAGTGCAGGAGGCGCTCATCAACTGCCTCAAGCACGCTCCGGGGTCGTCCGTGCGCCTGGACCTGCGTTCGGAAGCGGGCCTGCTTGTGCTTGAGGTGGTCGACGACGGGGCCGGACGGCCAGCAATCCAGTCTTCGGGATCGGGCCACGGCATCTTGGGAATGCGGGAGCGGGCCGCGATGCTGGGAGGCGAGCTGACTGCCGGTCCTCAGCTGGGCGGGGGCTGGCGGGTCGCCGCCCGCCTACCCTTGGGGGAAGCGCAGTGATCAAGGTCATGATCGCCGACGACCAGGCGCTTGTGCGCCACGGGTTCCGGCTCATCCTGCGCGACGAGGCAGGGATCGAGGTGGTGGGTGAGGCCGCCAATGGGCGGGAGGCAGTGGAGGGGGCGGCTCGTCTTCGCCCCGACGTGATCCTGATGGATGTGCGCATGCCAGTCCTGGACGGCATCGCGGCTACCCGCGAGATCGTCGCCAGCGGCGCTCCCTCTCGTGTCCTCATCCTGACCACATTCGACCTCGACGAGCACGTCTACGACGCGCTCGAGGCCGGTGCCAGCGGATTCCTCCTGAAGGACCTCGAGCCGGCACGGCTGGCGGAGGCCGTGCGAGTGGTGGCCCAGGGTGAGGCGCTGCTCGCGCCGACCGTGACCCGACGTCTGATCGCGGACTTCGCCCGCCGCCGGCCGGCTCCTGAGCCTTCCTTCAAGCTCCGCGATCTGACCGAGCGGGAGGCCGAGGTTCTTCGCCTTCTAGCTCGCGGGCACTCAAACCAGGAGATCGCGGCCGACCTGGGCGTCAGCGACACTACGATCAAGACCCACGTCGCGCACGTGCTCGGCAAGCTCGACCTCCGTGACCGCATCCAGGCGGTGATCCTCGCCTACGAGACGGGACTCGTGCGGCCCGCCTCGTCCTGACGGACGAGCTGAAATCTCGCCCGACCGGCGGACGACCCGGGGACAAGCCCGCTCTAGCGTGGGGTTCATGCGACGCACTGCCTGGATAGCCATGACCACCACCGCCGTCTTGCTGGCTGTGGGCTCACTCCGCTACTTCAGCCTAAATCCGCTCGTCATCATCCCCGGTCAGCGGGGCGCCTACCTCGCGAACGAGGTGCCACTGCTGCTGCATATCGCGGGTGGGACGGTGGCGCTGGCAGTGGGACCATTCCAGTTCCTGAGCGGTCTCCGGGCGCGGCGGCCGGAGCTGCACCGCGCTCTCGGACGCCTATATCTAGCGGCAGTCGCGCTGACTGCGGCCGGTGGCCTCGGCCTCGCACGCATCGCCCAGGGCGGCCCCATCGCGCGGCTCGGCTTCGCAGCCCTCGCCGTGGTCCTCTTGGCCACCACCGCGATGGCCCTTGCAATGATCCTGCGCCACCGCGTACCAGCGCACCGGGCATGGATGACAAGGTCCTATGCGGTGGTCTTCACGGCCGTCACCTTCCGGCTCTGGCTAGCGGTGTTCACCATCACAGGCCTGCCCTTCGACCAGGTCTACGCAGTGGGTGCCTGGACCGCTTGGATAATCAACCTGCTCATCGCCGAGGCTCTGCTCGAGGGCAGCAGCCTCAGACATCGCCAACTCGGCCAGCGGCAGCGCGCTGCTGGCGTGGGCGAGCCTCTCGACGGCGCCGAGACCAGAAACGTAGGTGCTGTCGTGACGTGATGGCGAGGAGCAAGAAGTGCTCGGCGCGGCCCGACTGATGGCGCACCGGCCCACCGGATAGCCGGTGGGGGGCGCCGAATTGGGAGCACACCGCTCAGGCCTTGCTAACGCGGAGGTAGGTGGTTCGAGTCCACCGCGGCCCACCACCGGTTTCTGAGTTC
>JALYYF010000489.1 GCA_030946725.1 Candidatus Dormiibacterota bacterium | reverse complement strand
GGATGCGACCGGCCGACGCCGGTCTCCTGCCCGGCCACGCGCGACTGGGCGTGGTCAGGCGGCACGGAGAGCCATCTCGATAGCCTGGATCTGCTGGCGAGGCAACCCGAATTCAGCCAGGAGCCCGCTCTGGACGGCCTCGGCCAGCCTCACCATCGGGACCCCATACTCAAGTGCCAGCCGCTGTAGTGGATCAACCGAACGGCGACCCCAGCCCTCCAACCTCAACTGGTTCCACGATCTGTACCACCACATGCTGGGGCGGATCGCACTCGGGTCGAGCCAGGACTCCCAGATCGAGTCGCTGAACAGGCAGAGGATGGCGGCGTGCTGCGCCCGAAACCCCTCCGCACCATGCACCGCCACGGTGCCCCAACCGGCGATCAACCCCATCACCGGGGTCACGCCTGCTGAGAAGCCTCGCTCGCGGCCCTTGGTCACGCAGCGGCCGAGATCCCACACAGACCAGACGCCGCACTGGCAGCCCTCGCCCGGGCTCTGTTCACAGGGCTCGCTGAGTGGGAACGAGAGCCCCTTCGACCTATGGTCGTCCTTGAGGCAGGTAGCCTCGATCGGCCCCGGTTGCCAGACGTGGTCCACCACCCAGGAATGGAGCCGGCTGCGCCGGGCTCGCCAGAGGCGCCAGCCCAGCACTGGCTCGCGATGAGGCGTCATCAGCCCGGCCCAGCGGTTCCGGCGTCGGCCCCGGAGCAGGCGGCCATAGTTTTGGGGCCGGGATCTCGACCCGTTTGATCTCCGGCGTCTCGGGTCCCATCACGTCGCCTACCCAATCTGCCTGCGCGCGGTGTGGATCTCCATTAGCTTGTCCTGTCCCCAAGGATCTTGAGACATCAGGCTGACTCCTTCGGCCAAGCTGCAGATCGAGGACTTCTTGCGGAGTTCGACCTTCGGTCCAGCGGCCATGAATGGGAGCAGTCCTCATTGTAGTAGGGTCGCGGTCGGTCAGCAGCTCACGTACAGCGCCACTGTCAGGTCGCAGCCGCGCGAGGTGGCCGCCCGGCGTGGGTGAGGTGGCCACTCCAGGCGGTCCAGGACGTCCGCGCCTGCCGCGCGTCCATTTCACCGACCAGCTGATCGAGGTCGATAGCCGAAGAGTCCGAACCCGACCCCGTTCACGCCGCAGCTGCCGCGATTCTGGGGGCGGTCATCGTTCTGGCCTTCGGAGGAGGCCGGATCTTACAGCTGCGCCTGGTTGCTAGGCGGGCGCGGTATCAAAGAGCCGACGCGAGTCCACCGGCTGCAGCGAGCGAACGGCGACCCTGAGCGTCGCTTTCCGCTCGGCCAGCGAGCCTCAGGCGATGCCTTTGCTTCCGGTCAGCGATCGCTAACGCTAACAGTCGGTTATCGCTATCCCGGATGCTGCGGTGCCGCATGGCGTCAAGACCATCCGCCGCGTATGCATGCTCCGGCGGCGTCGTCAGAGACCGAACCGCTCGACGCCACGATCAACCTCGACATCTCAATCCGCTCCTCGGACGGCGGGGCGGGTTCATCGGGCACTGGCCGGGCGAGCATCGGGCTGACAACCTCGGCGAGCGCCTGCCAGGCTGCCGCGCCGGCGGCGAGGGCGGCGTAGCCCGCCTCCATCGGCAGGTAAGTACTTGCGGACGGGCCGGAGCGGGTGGACACCAGCCGTGTCCCGACGCGGCCCTCACGCTCCAGGCGGGCCAGCGCCCGGTACACGGTGCCATGTTCGATCCCCGCCAGCCCCAGTTCGTGAAGGCGCTATGCGAGCTCGTAGCCGTACGACTCGCGCCTCGACCAGAAGCCGGAGCAAGAGGGACGAGAGCACTCCCTTTAGGAGCTGCGGGCCATGGCGCTGGTCCACAGGTGCACACTAACTTGGTACCTGGTTTAGTCGAGTAGTGACGTAAGCGAGGTAGCAGGCAGCGTAGCCTGGCCCCTCCTTCGGCCTCCGGGTTGACAGCGCGGCTCCGCCCGAAGACGGATCAGCCAAAAGGGGGAGTCGGGCTCAGTCGTACCCCCGCGCTCGGGCCCGGCGTAAGCAGGTCCTCCATACGGTGCCGCCAATCGGGGGTTCAGGGCCGCTAGCTTCGCGCGGTCGGGCGCGTTCCCGATAGCACCAGGCCGTACAGCACGTGGTCGGCGGCCAGCGCCAGGCGGTCGACGAGGCGCACGCGCTTCGCCTGGCTGAGGCCCAGGGCGGGTGCGACCGCCAGCTCGAAGCCCAACCACACCATCAACCCGTACACCGGTCCTGCCCAAGGACGGCGCCGCACCTCGCGGGGCAGCGCGCCAAATGCCGCGCCGCCGCCAGCGCCGAAGGCCCAGTGGACGGCCTCGATAAGCCCCCGGCGCTGCTTGCGCGGCGCCCGTCGCAACAGGGCGCGCACGCCGCGCGCTCGCTGGCGGCTGAGGGCCTGGGGTGGGGTCTGTTCCACCAGCCCGAGTTCGGTCGTGATCACCCGCATTCCGGTCATGGCCATCGCGCCGACAGCCCCGCACGCAGCGCCCCTGAGCACGTCGCCCACACGGGAGCCAACGTGTATTTCTTGCAGAACCGGTGTGGGGCTCATCTCGGCCAGATTACTCCGTCCGAAGTCAGCGAGGCCCCCTTCCGGTGTCCTCTGCGGTGTGAGCATGAATAGTTCGATTTCCATTCCGGGGCCGACGAGGTGATTGGAGATGAAAGCCAGCACGTCGCGGCCAGAGGCTCGATAAGGGTCTCAGGTCCGAGTTCGGGGATGCTCTCGCCAACAAGCTCTTACGCTAGCCAGAGCCTCAAAATAAACCGGTCATGCCTGAGGAGTCCAAGGCGGGAGAACTGGAGACCCACGACCA
Organism: Candidatus Dormiibacterota bacterium; assembly: GCA_030946725.1. Taxonomy (GTDB): domain Bacteria; phylum Chloroflexota; class Dormibacteria; order Dormibacterales; family Dormibacteraceae; genus Nephthysia. Next base: position 147 of record JALYYF010000489.1, on the reverse strand, counting down.
CATGGGGCGAGCCGATGAGCGGGCGCCCTCCGAGCCGCCCTCGCCAACGCCGGAGGGGGTGTTGCGTGCCCGTACGGCCAAGGAATATCTCGAGGCGGCAGGCCTGCCCGAGCTGGAGGCGATCGCCCGAACGCCGGACCAGCTGGC
>JALYYF010000438.1 GCA_030946725.1 Candidatus Dormiibacterota bacterium | reverse complement strand
CAGCTCGTCCAGCGACAGCTCGGGAAGCACGACCGTCCAGGCGCCGGTCAGCGCGCCGACCAGCTCGTCCTCGTCGTCGGGCGGCACCACGCACGCGGTTTCCGGCGGCTCCTGATGAACGACACGCTGCTCTGGTACACGACCCGCGGCGCCGGCGTGGTGAGTCTCCTGATGCTCACCGGCGTTGCCGTCCTGGGCGTGCTGACCAGCCTGCGCGTGACTCCCGGCAGCTGGCCCCGATTCATGGTCGGCGGGCTGCATCGCAACTTGGCGCTGCTCGCCGTGAGCTTTCTGGGCGTCCACATCGTGACCGCCGTGGTCGACCCCTTCACCCACCTCGGCTGGGCGGCCGCGCTGGTGCCCTTCTCCTCCTACTACCGGACCTTCTGGCTCGGCCTGGGCGCGATCGCCGCAGAACTGCTGGCGGCGGTGGTGCTGAGCAGCCTGCTGCGACGCCTGCTCGGCTTCGGCGTCTGGCGGGCGATCCACTGGCTGGCCTATGTCAGCTGGCCGGTGGCGCTGGTCCACGGGCTGGGGACCGGCACCGACTCCGGCTCGACCTGGCTTCGCGCCCTGGACGCCGCCTGCGTCTGCACCGTGCTCATCGCCTTCGGCGCGCGGCTCCTGCTCGGCTCGCGGGACCCGCTGGGCTCGGCTCGCGCAAGCTTCCGGACGGCCGCCGAGAGGCCGCTCGGGCCATGAACGGGTCCCGACTGCTCGCGGGTCCGGACCCCCGAAATGGCGCGGAGAGCCTGCGGGAGCACCGTCGCCGCCTCGGCCCCGAGCCGGCCGGCAGCCGCCGCGTCATCGACACCCTGGCCCGGAGCGGCCTGCTCGGCCGGGGCGGGGCGGCCTTCCCGGTGGGCGTCAAGTGGCGCTCGGTGACGGATCGATCTCGAGGCGGCGCGGTCGTGCTCGTCAACGGCGCCGAGGGCGAGCCCCTCAGCTGGAAGGACCGCCTGCTGCTGGAGGCCAGACCCCACCTCGTCCTGGACGGGGCCTTCATCGCAGCCGGGACGGTCGGAGCCGACCAGGTCGTCCTCTACGTCGGTGAGCGCCACCGTCGGGCGCTGGAGGCGCTCAACCAGGCGCTCGAGGAACGGCCACCGGCCCAGCGCCGGCTGGCCAGGATCGTCAGCGCGCCGCCTCGATACATCGCCGGAGAGGAGAGCGCCGCCGTGCACTTCGTGCAGGCAGGCGTGGCCACCCCGACGACGGTGCCACCGCGGCCCTTCGAGCGTGGCGTGGACGGACGGCCGACCCTGGTCCAGAACGTGGAGACGCTCGCCCAGGTTGCGCTGATCGCGCGCTACGGGGACGCCTGGTTCCGCGAGGCCGGCGCCGGCCGGGGCACTCTTCTCGTCAGCTTGAGCGGCGCGGTGGCCTCCGCCGGGGTCCTCGAGGTGGATGCCGGCAGCAGCCTCGGAGAGGTGGTCACCACCGCAGGCGGCCTCTCGGAGGCCGCGCAGGCGGTGCTTCTGGGTGGGTACTTCGGCTCCTGGGTCCACGCCGACCAGGCCTGGGGCCTGCCCCTCGACGCCCCCTGGCTGCGTTCGCGCGGCTGGTCGCTCGGCTGTGGCGTGATTTCCGTGCTGGGTCGCGGCGCCTGCGGCGTCTGCGAGACCGCGCGCGTCATGCGGTACCTGGCGGCCGAGAGCTCGGCCCAGTGCGGTCCCTGCTACTTCGGGCTCCGCTCGCTGGCCGACGCCTGCACCCGGATCGCACGTGGCGAAGGCGGCGAGCACGACCTCGAACGGCTGCAGCGCTGGTCGATGGACGTCCGTGGGCGGGGCGCCTGCCGCCACCCGGACGGGGCCGTGACGATGCTCCGATCAGGACTCGAGGTGTTCTCCGACGAGTTCCGGCATCACTCCGGCCATGCCCACGCCGAGGCCGCCTGATGGCCGATCGCGAGACGGCGGGTGTCATGGAGCTCTCGGTGGACCGGATCCGCTGTGACGGCCGCGGGCTCTGCGCCGAGCTGCTCCCGGAGCTTGTGAGGCTCGACGACTGGGGCTATCCCATCGTGGCGCCGGGCCCCGTTCCCGAGCACGCGCTCGGCCACGCAAGGAGGGCCGTGGCCGCCTGCCCGGTGCTGGCCCTGGCGCTGAGGCGCTCACAGCAGACTCCTGGCCGGCTCTGAGCAAACTCCCAGGAAACAGCGCCAGCATGATCTGGTGACGAGTCAGGTGGCAAGCAACGGAGCCCGTGTCCTGGTTGTCGACGACGAGCCGAACATCACCGAGCTGGTGGCCATGGCGCTTCGCTACGAGGGTTTCACCGTCCAGACCGCGGCCAACGGGCGGGATGCGGTCTCGGCCGTGGCGGCCTTCTCGCCGGCCCTCGTGATACTCGACATCATGCTCCCGGACATCGACGGGATCGAAGTCCTGCGCCGGCTGGTCGCCCAGGGACGCAAGGTCCCCATCATCTTCCTGACCGCGAAGGACGCCACCGAGGACAAGGTTCACGGCCTCACGGTCGGCGG
>JALYYF010000416.1 GCA_030946725.1 Candidatus Dormiibacterota bacterium | reverse complement strand
GCGCCGCGCACGAGCGCAAGCTCTCGGCGGCGCAGGCCCCGATTCGGGTGGCCGTGACCGGCCGCTCGGTCGGGCTGCCGCTGTTCGAGTCGCTGGCGCTCCTGGGCAAGCCGGCGACGATGCAGCGAATCTGCGCGGCCCAGGCGCGACTGCGCTCCGAGTCCGAACACTAGGACGGCAGGCGAGCGGCGGCTTCTGCCGCCAGCGAGTGACCCAGCTGCCTCACCGCCTCGTCCAGATCTCCGACGGTGGGCGCCAGCGAGGCGGACTCCACGAAGCGATAGACGTCCGCCGCACCCTCGTGCATCTTCGGTGTGAGGTTCAGCGCGACGAAGGTGGCGGCGATCTCCTCCATCTCGGCCACCCAGCGGTGGGCTTTGGGCAGCATCGCCGGTATCCCCCGCCGCGCGCCGGCCAGCAGCTGCGGCTGGCTCTCCGCCAGCTCCCGTTCCAGGGTCTCCAGGAGGCCGCTTGCTTCGGCGGCCACCATGGCCTCGGTCAGGAGAGAGGTGAGGCCCTTGGTGATCGACGCGTAGCACATCTTGAGCCCCGAAGCCCGGCCGATCGGGCCTTCCATAACTCTCACGTCCAGTGGCAGCGCCTCGAGCTCGGGGGCGTGCGGCCCGCAGGCGTAGAGGCGAGGCGCGTCAGGAAAGCCGATGATCGCGGCGTCGACGTAGCGGTCGCCGACCACCTCTCCCACCGCGAGTGCGGAACGCGGCGAGATCGCGTTGCAGTCGACGTAGAGGGGCACGGTGTCGCGCCCGACGGCCTGGGCCAGCGCCAGGGCCTGTCCGGGCGGGACGATCGACAGAAAGAGATCGCAGGCGGCGACGGCGCCCGCCAGCGAGCCCGCGTCCTCGATTCCCGCCGCATTAGCCCTGGCGGTGGTTCGAACGCCGCGGCCCTGGAGCGAGGTGACCGCCCTGAGGCCCGCCTGGCGCAGCTGGCGGCCGACCGCCGCACCCATCTCTCCGGCGCCGATGACGGCAACCGTCTCGATCGCGCGCCGCCCCACGGGCCGATCATAGGCGCCCCGTGGAGGGCCGGACGAGCACGCTTCATGGAAGCTTCACCTCGGGGCCGATAGGGTTGGTACGTGCAGAGGAGACTCGCCAGGATTCGGGACAGGCTCCGCCGGGCGTTCGCCCCCCGAAGCCGGAACCCGATCGGCGTCCTTCCCGCTCCCGTCCCGGTGAGGGTGCGGGTGCCGGCACCCACCAGCCGAGCCCAGAGGCGATACCCGGCGAGGCCCTGAGCAGCAGGAGACAGCACATGCAGCAACCCAGCCAGCCGGAGCCGTCCGCTCTGCCCTCACCGCCCGGTTCCAGTGGACCGATGCGCAGCGTGGCGCCTGCGGTGGCGCCGGTTCCGCCCGGCAACCATCACTACGCCGCCCGCGTCCCGGCGCCCGTGGAGCAACTCCTGTTCGAGGTCAAGCGCCTGATCGTGGGCCAGGACCGCCTGCTGGAGCGGCTCCTGGTCGCGCTGCTGTCCGGCGGCCACGTCCTGCTGGAAGGTGTGCCCGGCCTGGCCAAGACGGCCGCGGTGAAGTCCTTCGCCGAGGTGATCGGCGGCTCGGCCGGACGCATCCAGTTCACGCCCGACCTCGTGCCCGCCGACCTGATCGGGACGCGGATCTACAACCCATCCCGGGCGGAGTTCACGACGGAGCTGGGCCCGGTCTTCTGCAACCTCCTGCTGGCCGACGAGATCAACCGGGCGCCCGCGAAGGTTCAGTCCGCGCTGCTGGAGGTCATGCAGGAGCGGCAGGTGACCATCGGCAAGCAGAGCTATCGGGTCCCCGAGCCTTTCCTGGTCCTGGCCACACAGAACCCCATCGAGACCGACGGCACCTACCCGCTGCCGGAAGCACAGCTCGACCGCTTCATGCTCAAGGTCCTCGTCGACTACCCCTCGTTCGCCGAGGAGGTGGTGGTCGTGGAGCGCGTGACGGGGCCCCCGATCGAGCTCCGGCAGGTCATCACCATCGAGCAGCTGGCGGAGATGCAGCGGAACGTCGCGGAGGTCTACGTGGACCCGGTCGTCCGGTCGTACGCCGCCACGCTCGTCACCGCCACCAGGCAGCCCAAGAACATGGGACTCGAGGACCTCGCCCCGGCCATCGCCTTCGGGGCCAGCCCGCGGGCCTCGATCAACCTGGTCGCCGCCGCCCGGGCGCTTGCCTTCATGCGCGGCCGGCCCTACGTGCTGCCCCTGGACGTCGGCGAGGTGGCGCCCGAGGTGATCAGGCACCGCCTGGTGCTCACCTACCAGGGGATCGCCGCCGGGGTGACGCCGGAGACGATCGTCTGGCGCCTCCTGCAGCGCTTCCCGCCGCCGCGGCTGGACCTGGGAGACCGCGTTGCCTCCTGAGCTGGAAGGCTCGGTACCGATGGACGAGCTCCTGCGCCGGCTCCGCTGGCCGCTTCTGCGCCGGCTGGCGGTGCACCCAGGTGGCGACGAGCGCTCCCGGATGCGAGGGGCGGGCATCGAGTACAGCGACGTGCGCGAGTATCAGCCGGGCGACGATCCTCGCTCGATCGACTGGAACCTCTCGGCCCGCTCGGACAAGACGTACGTCCGCGAGTCGGTGCCGGATCGAGGCGCCGACGTCTGGCTGCTCGTGGACACCAGCCGCTCACTCGACTGGGGGACCGCGCGCTGCCTGAAGCGGCAGACCTCCCTGGAGCTGACGGCGGCCGCCAGCCACCTCCTGGCCAGGCACGGCAACCGGATCGGGGCGCTCCTGTTCGACAAGAACATCCACACGGTGATCCGGCCGGCATCGGGGCGAAGCACGCTGCTGCGCCTGGTGGCGATGGTGGAGAGGGCGCTGGCGGTCGAAGCCGGAGGCGAGGGCACCGACATGAACTCGGTGCTGATGCAGACCGCGCAGCTGGTCCGCCGTCCGGCGCTTCTCATCGTCATCAGCGACTTCATGGTGCCGGAGGGGTGGGAGGCCACCCTGGGCCTCCTCAGCCTGCGTCACGAGGTGGTGGCGGCCTGGATCAGCGACCCTCGGGAGCGGGAGATCCCGGACGTAGGCCTGGTCACCTTCGAGGACCCCGAGAGCGGCCGGCAGCTGGTCGTGGACACCACCAGCCGCGCGCTTCGCAAGCGGTTCAAGGAGGCGGCCGAGAAGCAGCGCCTGGACCTCAACGCCAGGCTGGTCGGCTCGGGCGCGGCCGTGGCGGAGCTCAGCACCGGAGAAGAGCTGCTGCCCCAGCTCCTGCGCTTCTTCGAGCGTCGCCTGGTTGAGGCGCGGGGTCCCCGCGGACCGAGGACGGCATGAGCTTTCAGTCCCCGCTTCTTCTGCTGGCGCTGGCGATCCTGCCCCTGCTGGCCGCGCTCTATGTGTTCAACCAGCGCCGGCGCCGGGCCTACGCGGTCCGGTTCACCAACCTGGCACTGCTGAGCCAGGTCATGGGCAAGGGACCGGGCGTTCGCAGGCATCTGCCGGCCGTGCTGTTCGGTCTCGGGACCCTGGGACTCCTGCTTGCCATGGCCCGGCCGACCGCTGCCATCTCGATCCCGCGCGACCGGGCCAGCGTGATGCTGGCGGTCGACGTATCGGGTTCGATGGCGGCCTCGGACGTCCAGCCCAGCCGCATCGAGGCGGCGCGCGCGGCTGCCCGCACCCTCATCGACCGGCTCCCCGGGCAGGCGCAGGTCGGGCTGGTCAGCTTCAACGGACAGGCCAACGTGATCTCTCCCCCGACCACCGACCACCAGGCCGTCGAGTCTGCGCTGGAGGGCCTTCGTCCGGGCGGAGGCACCGCGATCGGAGACGGCCTGCAGCTGGCGGTCCAGCAGCTGGTACAGACCGCCACACCGGACCAGAGCGGCAAGCGACCGCCCACCATGATCGTGCTGCTGACCGACGGCGCCTCGAACACCGGTATCCCGCCGGCCGACGCGGCCGCTCAAGCCAAGGCGGCCGGTATCCCGGTGGAGACGGTGGGCATCGGCGTCCGGGGCCAGACGACCTTCCTGGGCGGACGCATGATCGACGGGGTGGACGAGCAGGCGCTGCAGAGCATCTCCGCCGCCACGGGCGGTCACTACTTCTACGCCGCGGAGTCCGGCGCCCTGCAGGACGTGTACGGGCAGCTCGGCTCGACCTTCGGCTGGAAGATCGAGAAGGTGGACCTCACCATCCCCGTCCTGGCCGCAGGAACACTGATCGTCGTAGCAGGCGGCCTCTTGAGCCTGCGCTGGTTCCGCTTACTGCCTTAAGGAGCCGCGCAGCGAACCAAGAATTTCTCCCTCCCCCTTGCGACGAGGGTAGGGAGGGGTCCTGCCAGCTTCAGCGACTCGCGGACAGGACCTCGTCGAGCCAGTCGAACATACGCTGCTCGAGGAGCGTTCGGGCCATCGGTTCGCAGTGGCCGGCGGCTCCCTCCGCGGCGGTGAACGGGACCAACTCCTTCGGCCCGGCGACGGCACTGTACAGGCGCCTCGACTGGCCGGGCCAGAACTGCTCGCCCTCCGGGTCTGTTATCAGCAGAGGCGTCGTGATTCGGTCGGCGATCCCCCGCAACGTGTACTCCCGGACGGCCGCGAAGGTGTCATACGCGGAGCCGGTGCTGTAGGGCTTGGCACGCCAGGCCATGGTCTGGCGGTCCTGCGAGGACGCCTCCCTCAACCCCATCTCGATGTAGTGGTCGAAGTTCTCCCTGTCGCCCGCGTCGAGGAGCTGGACCATCTCGGCCGGCAGTCGCTCCAGCCAGGCCGTGGCGACGTCGAAGACGCCCGGATCGGCAACCCCGGCGGCGATCCTCCGTTCGAAGGCGAGCGCTCGCGGCACCCAGTACCCGCCCTGGCTGATGCCGTAGAGCGCGATCCTGGCCGGGTCCACGTCTGGCATCGCCAGGAGGTAGTCGACGACGGGTGTGATCACCTTCTCCCAGTCCGGCCGGAAGGGGGTCGCACGTTCGAACAGCATCGACTGCTGACCCGGACCATCGAAGATGACCGCGTTGTAGCCGCGTGCCACGGCGCCGGCCCCAACCCCGGCCCACAGCGCCGTCACCGGTCCGTCGCTGCCGTTGTTCAGGATCAGCGTCGGGCGTCTGGCAGGCTCCCAGCCCGGCCGGAACAGGTAGCCGGGCAGAGTCGTCCCTTCGTACGGGATCTCGATTGTTTCCGCGACCGGGCTGAGCCTTGCCACGTAGGCGTCGAAAGTGCGCCGGTGCGCGGTGAAGGTGGGGAGGAGGAGCTGCTCGGGGTTGCGGGTGCCGTCGACGGCTGACAGGGCCAGCGCGTAGTACTGGCTGGCGCGGAGATAGGCCGCCCGCGCGCTGAGGGCATGGCCGCCTGAGGCGCAGGATTCCGCGATCTCCTCGATTCTCTGTCCTGTGGCGCTCCACTCGGACACCCAGCTGTCGAAGTCGCCGTCCCCAATCCGCTCGGCGGTGCTGAGCAGCTCACCCACGTCACCGCACCCGTAGGCGACCTGCCCCAGGGCGAGCTCGAGCTCGAAATTGAACTGTTCGTTTTCGAAGAACCTGCGCACCGGGCCTCCACGAACATGATGCGCCACCGGC
>JALYYF010000191.1 GCA_030946725.1 Candidatus Dormiibacterota bacterium | reverse complement strand
TGGCCACCGGGCCCTGGTGCGGAAGCGCGAATCCGAGCTTCATGGCGTCCTCCTTACTCCCACGGCGACTCCCGAGCCTGGCGGCCGGAGCCACTTACATGGTGCCATCCGTGGGCGCATGCTAGGTGTCAAAGGAGGCGACGACGTGGAGACCAAGATTCTGGAGACCGGGACCTTCGACCCTGGAGAGTTCGCGGCGGAGCTGACCGAGGCGCCGAGAAACGAGGCTGTCGGCACAAGGCTCCTCTACGAGGACGAGCACATCAGGGTCTGGGAGGTCCGCCTCCAGGCCGACGAGCGCGGCCCCTTCCGCGCCCACACACGCCGCTACTTCTGGACGGTGGTGGCCGGCGGCATCGGCCGCCAGCGCTCTCCGGACGGCAGTTACCGGGTCCGTGAGTACCGGGTCGGCGAGACGCAGTACCAGGACCACGGTCCGGACAACGTGATGATCCACGACTTCGAGAACGCCGGCGACGCCGAGATCCGCTTCATCACGGTCGAGCTGCTCGACTGAGTGCGGACGCGCGGCCGGGCCGGTAGCCGTCGCAGCGCAGGACGGGAAGGCGGGGATAGCGCGGAAAGCGCGGGTCGGTGCGCGACAGCTCGCAGAGCCAGAATGCGCTGCGGGCGCCGCCGATCGCCCTGGCGTGGACGCATGACGCGCAGAGCCCCGGATCGGGAGTGTTCTTCTCCACAAGCGGACGATAGGAGAAGTCAGTACGCGTCACAATGCCAGCTCTGAAATGGCCGACGCCATCGCACCGGACGGCTCGGAGATCTACTTCCTGGTCGGCGATGCCCGGCGCGCCAGCCTGGTCGAGGTACGGCTGCCCGCGGGGCAGACCAGCAAGCCGGTGCGCCACCGCAGCGTGGAGGAGATCTGGTACTTCCTGGGCGGCCGGGGGCGCGTGTGGCGGCAGCCTCCGGGCGGGGAACCGGCCACAGACGAGGTCACGCCGGGCAGCGTGCTCACCATCCCGACCGGCTGGGCCTTCCAGTTCCAGGCCGCGCCCACGACGGAGCTGCGCTTCCTCTGCTATACGTCACCCCCATGGCCCGGCGACCACGAGGCGGAGCCGGTGCAGATCGGAGGGCTGGAATAGGAGTGCCGAGAGGCTGGAGGTAGGGACTTGATGGATGAGGGTGGCGGGACGTCGGGACGCGAGGGGGTCCTCGAGCAGGCCGCGAGGGCCGACCTCAACCTGGTGCGCTTTCTTTACTGCGACAACGACGGCGTGGTCCGGGGCAAGGCCACCGGGCGTTCCGGGCTCGCCCACCGCCTGGACGCCGGCATCGGCCTCACCGTCGCCATGCAGGCCTTCACGCTGCTCGACCACCTGGCCAGCTTCGAGGGCATGGGGCCGGTGGGCGAGATCCGGCTGGTTCCCGACCCCAAGACCTTCGCCGTGGCCCCCTACCTGCCCCGGACCGGTGTGCTGCTGGTCGACATGCAGACCCTGGACGGCGAGCCCTACGCGGCGGACCCCAGGCACTTCCTGAAGCGGATGATCGACCGCGCGGAGGAGCGCGGCCTGAACGTGGTGGCCGCCTTCGAGCCCGAGTGGACGCTGGTCCGCCCCGAGGGAGACGACTTTCATCCGTTCGACGAGAGCCCGTGCTTCTCCAGCGAGGGCATGAACTCGACCGCCGAGGTGATCGACGAGCTCGTCGGCGCACTCGAATCGCAGGGCCTTGGCGTCGAGCAGTACTACCCGGAGCTGGGCTGGGGTCAGCAGGAGCTCTCGATCCCGCATCACCCCGCCCTGCGGGCGGCCGACGCCCAGGTCCTGTACCGGGAGACCGTGCGCGGCGTTGTGCGCCGCTTCGGCCTTCGCAGCAGCTTCGCCCCCAAGCCCTGGCCGGACCAGCCCGGCAACGGCTGCCACCTCCACTTCTCCGCGCTGTCCGGGGACGACCTGGCCGGCGCCGCCTTCTACGACTTCGAGGACGGGGGCCTCTCCGGCCTGGGCCGGCAGTTCGCCGCCGGCGTCCTGGAGCACCTGCCCGGGCTGCTGGCGCTGACCTGCGCCTCGGTGAACTCCTACCGCCGCCTCCAGCCCCAGATGTGGGCCTCGGCCTACCGCACCTGGGGACCGGACAACCGGGAGGCGGCGCTCCGGGTGCCCTCGCCCTTCCGCGGCCAGGAAGAGGGCTCGACCAACGTCGAGCTAAAGGCCTGCGACTCCAGCTGCAACCCGTACCTGGCGCTGGGCGGGGTGATCGCGGCCGGCCTGGACGGGCTGCAGCGCGAGCTCGAGCTGCCGCCCCCGGTGACCGTCGACCCCTTCACGCTGAGCGAGGAGGAGCGCGTGGCGGCGGGCGCCGTCCGGCATCCCGAGAGCCTCGCCGAGGCACTCGACCGGCTGGAGAGCGACGCGATCCTCATGGAGGCTCTCGGCGGCCGGCTGAGCGGCTCATACCTGGCGGTCAAGAGGCAGGACGTGGCGGACTTCTCGGAGCAGGACGACGACTTCGAGTTCCGGCAGCACCGGTTCAAGTTCTGAGCGCCTCGACCCGGCTGCTGGAGGCGTGGGACGGCCTGGGCGCCGTCGACCATCACTGCCACCCGCTCAGGCGCTGGCCGCTGGAGCTGAAGGCGATCGAGCTCCGGGCCGTCTTCAGCGAGGCGCTCGACCCCCGCATCGCGCACGAGCACGTCCCGGCCACGGCCGCCTACCGGCGCGCCCTCCGGCTGCTCGGCGACGAGCTGGGCTGCGACCCGGACGAGGAGGCGGTGCTGGAAGCGCGGGCCGGCCTCGACGCGAGCACCTATGCCAACCAGCTGCTCGAGCGCGGCGGAGCTGGCCAGCTGCTGCTCGACCACGGGTTGGCCGTTCCCGACGCCTTCACACCCTCCGAGCACCGCAAGGCCGTGCGCCTGCCCCAGCGCGACATCGTGCGGCTGGAGGCGGTGGCCGAGTCGCTGATCGGTCCCTCCGATGAGGCGGCCGGCTGGCTGGATGCGGTCCGCAACCGGCTCAGGACCGAGGTCAAGAGCGGCGCGGTGGCCGTCAAGGCGATCACGGCCTACCGGGCCAGCCTCCGCCTGAC
>JALYYF010000363.1 GCA_030946725.1 Candidatus Dormiibacterota bacterium | reverse complement strand
AGCAGGTAGCGGACCGCGTTGCCGAGAGCTTCGCGCGCACGGTTGAGCAGGACCGCGGCGTGGCTGGAGGACACTCCCAGGACCTCGGCGATCTCCGGCGTCGGGAGGTCACGGCGAAGCGAGAGGTCGAGCACGGCGTACTGCCTCGGCTCCAGACTGGCCGCCGCCGCCCAGACCAGCTGGGCCGCGTCCTTTGCCTCCAGCTCCGCCTCGGGGCCCGCCGCGGGAGTCGCGAGGTCGAACCGTTCGTCGATCGATTCCGTCTCGCGGCCACGGGTGACGTGGTTCAGCGCCAGGTTGTGGGCGATCGTGAACAACCAGGCCTTCACCCGGCCGGGATCGCGCAGCCGCTGACGCCCCTCCCAGGCTCGGACAAACGTCATCTGGGTGAGGTCCTCGGCCGCGGCTGGATCGCGCACGACCCGAGCCACGAAGTCGTACACACCGCGCAGGTGACGGTCGTAGAGAGCAGCCAGAGCCGCCTCGTCGCCGTCACGGAACGCCAGCCCGAGCTCTAGGTCGGACGCCGCATCGATACCCCCCGCCGCCATCGGCCATCAAGGATGACCGCAATCCTCTTTTTCTTGCATCTCAGAGATCAGACCCGCGGGCGCGGCGGGGATCACGGCCAGACCCGGGGAATCTGTCGCCCGCGCCAGAAAAATCTGCGAGATCTTCGCCGTCAGACCGTAATGAGCCCGTCGGGGGCGTGTCTCACCTGCAACGAACGGCTGCCGGACCAGCCGCAAAAAAGGAGAGGTACGACGGTGGACAGGGAGACGAAGAGCTCGGTAGGCCGGCAGCTGGCGCTCAGGTTGGCGCTGGCCCTGCTCCTGGCCAATGCCGGGCTCGCCGCCTCGGGCGCCACCGCGGCCGCCGTGGCCACCGCCGTCCGTCACCCCACCGGTGCCGTCGTTGCGGCGCCCGCAACAAGACCCCCCACCTACCTCCCCCACGGGGCGGGGAGAGGACCATTTCCGGTCCCGGCAACGCCGGTGACCGCTTCCCCTGACAGCTACCCCCCGCAGCCAAGGGGCCCGAGGGCGGGCGACCGCCCTCGGCCCCGCCCCTGCATAGACATCTCCTCTTCCCCAGGGGCCGAGGGCCACGAGCTCTCGGCCCCATTTCTTTTGCCGGTCGCCGCTGGGCCCGGCGCTCAGCCTGCCGCCACGGAGAGGATCAGCGCCGAGGGATGCGCCGGGTCGTGGTACACGTTCTGCTCCGCGACTCGCAGCGTGGTGGCGATGGCCAGCGGTTCTCCGCTGCCCGGGTTCCGCGCCCATCGCGGGTGCGCTCCGCTCGAGACCTGGAGGCGAATGCGGTGACCCCGACGGAAGCGGCAGGCGGTCGGCCACAGCTCGATTGCGACCAGCAGGCCGCCGTCCCGTTCCGGGGACGGCCGGCCCGGCACGATTCGCACCAGTGCGTCGCTCACGTTGACCGAGCGACCCGAGGGCGCCACGTCGCAGAGGCGGGCGAAGAAGTCCGTGTGCTCGAGGCTGGAGCGCACGAAGAGCTCAACGCTCACCGGACCCATCACCTCCAGGTCACCCTCGAGCGGGACCGTCGTATAGCACAGCACGTCCGCCCTCGATTCCAGCTTTCGGTTGTCCTTGGGTCCGGTGCTGCGCCCCATACCCGCCCCGCCCACGTTCGGAGTGGGGTGGGAGGGGTCGTAGCGATAGCGGTCCGGGCTCGACTCTGGAGGCAGATCGAGCGCAAGGCGCCCCGATGGGTGCAGGTGCCAGCGCTGCGGCCCAACCCCGGGGGGAGGCCAGCTGGGCAGGTCGCGCCATTCCCGGGCGCCGAGCACGAAGACGCGCACCGGGGCCTCCCGGAGCTCGGCCTCCTCGCCCAGCAGGTGGGCCCGGAACCACCTCAGCGCCTCCGGCACCGACGTCCTGACGATCGCCGGGTCGGTGTGGGTCCAGGGGCCGACCGTCAGGTACGGCCTTCGTCCGGCCGCAACCAGCGCCGCGAAGTCGCGGATCGTCTGCGGCAGGAAGATGTCGTACCAGCCTCCGATCACGTGGTCGGGGGCCGTCACCTTGCCGACGCGGCCGCTGAAATCCGTCGCCGCCCACCAGGGATCGCCAGGCCGGTCGTGGCGGATCCAGTCCTCCCAGTGGGGCAGCTCCTTACCCAGGGCGACCCAGTCCGCCTCCCCGATGGGGAGGTGATCGAAGGCGGCCCGCAGCTCCGAGCTCGGCATCAGGATGCCGGCGGCCACTCCCAGCGCCGAGCGCTCCTGGGTCTCCACGCTGACCGCCCAGCTCAGGGCCGACTCCAGCCAGAAGGACTCGCCAGGATAGGTGATGCTGCGGAACTCCGCGCTGGTCATCGAAGTGGAGAACGCCTTCAGCTCGGGAGCTGCCGCCTCGGCGATGGCCCACTGCACGAGGCCCAGGTAGCTGCCGCCGTGCATGGCGAGGCGGCCGTCGAACCAGTCCTGTGCTCTCAGCCAGTCCAGGGTCGCCAGGCCGTCGGCCAGTTCGTGGCGGAAGGGCTCGAACCTGCCGCCGGAACCGTACGTGCCGCGGCAGCTCTGGACCACCACCTGGAAGCCTCTCTCCGCGAAGAGCCGACCGTTGAGCAGACCGTAGAGACCTCGCCTTCCGTACGGCGACCTGACAAGGATGGTCGGCTGCCCGCTCCCGGTCCGGGCGAGGTAGCGGTCCGCCAGCAACACGATGCCGTCCGGCATCGGCACCGGCAGGTCTCTTTCGACCAGCACCTCGGATGTCTCGGGGGGCGGCAGCTCCATCCACGCACCGACCAGGCGCGACAACCAGCTCACGACGAGAGGCTAGCGTGTGCCGGGGGCAAGGCTCGCAGGTAGCTCTCAGAGCTCAAAACCGGGCCCGAAGTGGTCGATCTGATGTGCGGATTAGACTGCGGAGGTGGTCGGCAACGCGATCGGGCGCAAGCGATGAAGGCGGCCAGGGTCCACCGCTTCGGGGAGGCGCTTCGCATAGACGAGGTCGACGAGCCCTCTCCGGGCGCCGGCGAGGTGCTGGCCACTGTCAGGTTCGTGGCGGTCAACCCCCAGGACGTGTGGCTCACCCGGGGCACGGTGGCGGGAGGCCGGCAGCCGCTGCCTTTCGTGCCCGGCACGGAGGCCACGGTGGAGGCCGGGGGGCGTCAGTGGATCGCGGGAGGCGGCGGCTACGGGCTGGTGCGCGATGGTTTCTACGCCGAGCGCGCCGCGATCGGGAGGGAATACCTGACGCCGCTGCCGGAGGGCGCCGACCCCGCCCAGGCCAGCGCCCTGCGCGTGGCCGGCGTGACCGCCTGGCGCCTGGTGAACGACGTCACCCGGGTCGCGGAGGGCGACCGCGTACTGGTGCTGGGCGCCAGCGGCGGAGTCGGCAACCTTCTCATCCAGCTCGCGCGGACCAGGGGCGCCGTGGTCTGGGGCCAGACCGGCAGCCACGACAAGGCCCAGGTGATCACCGAGCTGGGAGCCGAACGAGCGGTCGTCGCCGATGCCGGGGAGCTGGTCGATGCCGCCGCCGACCTGAAGCCCACGGTCGTCTTCGATCCGCTGGGCGGTCCCTTCACGCCGGCCGCCGTCCAGCTTCTGCAGCCGCACGGCCGGCTGGGGCTCTTCGGCGCCTCTGCCGGGCCCGAGATGACGCTGCCGGTGACCGGCGTCTACCGCAAGGGCCTCTCGATCCTGGGCTACGGCGGCGTGGCCGAGGCGCCCGAGCGGATCAACCAGGCGCTCGCCGAGGTGCTCGCCGAGCTGGCCGCCGGCAGGCTGCGGCTGCCCATCGGCGCGGTGCTCCCACTGCAATCGGCCGCCGAGGCTCACCGCCTCATCCTCGAACGCGGAGTCAGTGGCAAGCTCCTCCTCCAGCCCTGAGATGTATCCCTTCGAACGCTTCACCGAGGACGCCAAGAAGGTGCTCACGCTGGCCCAGGAGGAGGCAGAGCGTTCGCAGCACAGCTACATCGGCACTGAGCACCTGCTGCTGGCGCTGCTCGCAACCAAGTCGGAGGCGAGCGGAATCCTGAGCGCCCTGGGCGTGGAGGCCTCGGACGTTCGCCAGGTCTTGAAGGCCGTGCTCGGGCGCAGCGAGCGCCTCAACATCCAGCGCATCATCCCGACCTCCAGGGTCAAGAAGGTCATCCAGATCGCCTTCGAGGAGGCCGACCGCGAGGGCAGCACCAGCATCACGCCGACCCATCTGCTCCTCGGCCTGCTCCAGGAGGGCGAGGGCATCGCAGCGCACGTGCTCCAGGACCGCCACGTGACCATCGAGAAGGTGATGGCGCTCCGCGGGCCCATCGAGCCCGCCCCCGAGCCATGGCCGGCGCCGGGCAGCCGGGTCCTGGTCCATGACCCCGATCCCCCCTACCGGCTCTGGGAGGGAACGGTGAGGGGGCACGAGGCGGGGCAGGTGGTGGTGGCGGTGGTCCTGCATCCGACCCGCCCCCAAGCTCGCCTGCCCGTCTCCGACCTCCACCCTGTTCCGCTCCGCTTCAGCGGCGACTGCGAACGCTGCCTCGCCCCCGGCCAGCCAACACCCCCGGCTGCGCCTCCCCCAGGAGGAGGAGATGAGGTTCCAGGGTAGGGTCGCGCTGATCACCGGCGGCGGCCGGGGAATCGGCGCGGCGACGGCGGAGCTGTTCGCCGCCGAGGGCGCCTCCGTCGTGGTCTGCGACCTCGACGAAGGTCCGGCGCGCGAGGTGGCCGCTCCGCTGGGCGAAGCCGCCCTGGCGGTCGCCTGCGACGTGACCCGGCGGGAGGACGTGGAGGGCGCGGTGGGGCGGGCCGTGGAGGCTTTCGGACGGCTCGACATCCTCGTCTGCTGCGCCGGAATCACACGCGACAACCTGGTCCACAAGATGACGGACGAGGACTGGCAGTCGGTGCTGGCGACCCACCTGACCGGCAGCTTCCTGGCCTGCCAGGCGGCGCAGCGTGTGATGGTCCCGCAGCGCTATGGCAAGATCGTGCTCCTCTCGTCCACCTCGGCCCTGGGCAACCGCGGCCAGCTCAACTACTCGGCCGCCAAGGCCGGCCTGCAGGGGATGGCGCGAACGCTCGCCATCGAGCTGGGACCCTTCAACATCAACGTCAACGCGGTGGCGCCGGGATTCGTGGAGACGCGGATCACCGAGGCCACCGCCCGCCGCATGGGCGTGGACTGGGTGGAGTTCAAGCGGCAGGCGCTGGAGCGGACGCCCCTGCGCAAGCTGGGCCAGCCTGCCGACATCGCCAACGTGATCGCTTTCCTCGCCGGCGACGAGTCCGGGTACGTCAGCGGACAGACGATCTACGCCAGGGGCGGACCCTGACAGCGCCCGGCGGGATGGTCGTCTGCCCGCAGCCGGTCGCCGCTGAGGCCGGCCGGGATGTGCTGCGCGCCGGTGGCAACGCCGTCGACGCGGCGGTCGTCACGGCCCTCGTCCAGGGCGTGGCCGATCCGATGATGTGCGGCATCGGCGGGTCCGGGGTGATGCTGGTCTACCTGGCCGCCGAACGCAGGGTCGAGGTGATCGACTTCTACGCGAGAGCCGGGGAACAGGTGCGCGCCGACCAGTGGGAGAGCCTTTTCATCCGCCCGGCGGCTGACCGCTACGGGTACGTGCTCGAAGGCTGGCTGAACGACTGCGGCTACCAGAGCGTGGGCGTGCCGGGGACCGTGGCCGGGCTGGCCGAGGCGCTGCGCCGGCATGGAACCCTCTCCTGGGAGGACGCCATGATGCCGGGCATCGAGGCGGCCCGGAGAGGAATGCAGGTGACCGCCACGGTCCGCGAGTACTGGCTTCGAGACGTGGGGGCGGACGTGGTCGCCAACGACCGGCGCATCCAGTGGACGCCGGAGTCAAAGCGCGTCTACACGAGGGACGGCGACCTCTACGGGCTCGGCGAGACCGTTCCCAACCCGGACCTGGTCCGCACATACGAGCGGCTGGCCTCGGCGGGGCCCGAGGACTTCTATCGCGGCGAGCTGGCGGAGGCCATCGCCGCCGACTTCCAGGCCAGCGGCGGCTTCATCACCCGGGCCGACCTGGCCGGCTACCGACCGCACGTGTCATCGCCGTTGGAGGGCAGCTACCGCGGGCTGAGGGTGGTCGCCGCGGGGCCGCCGGCCGGCGGCCTCACCCTGCTCCAGATGCTCAACCACCTCGAGACCTTCGAGCCCGCGGCCGACGGCTGGCCCTCCCTGGAGTCCGCCCGCCGCCGGATCCAGGCGATGGCCTGGGCGATGGCCGAGCGCGAGCGCTGGCTGGCGGACCCGCTCTTCGCCGAGGTCCCGGTCGGCCGGCTGACCGCCAAGGAGTACGCGGCGGCGGCCCGCGAACACGTGGAGAGCCCCGACACCACGCACGTCTGCGCCGTGGACTCGGCCGGCAATGCGGTGTCGCTCACCCACACGCTGGGAGCCTCCAGCGGGGTGGTGACGCCGGGCCTCGGCTTCACCTACAACAACTACCTGAACTGCTTCGACCCCCGGCCCGGGCGCGCCAACTCCCTGGCTCCCCGCAAGACGCGGATAACCATGATCGTGCCCACGCTCGTGTTCGAGGGGGAGCGCCTGAGCGTGGTGCTCGGCGCCCCGGGGGGCACCAAGATCGTCAACGGCGTCCTGCAGACCCTGCTCAACCTGATCGACCACGGCATGACGCCGCTGGAGGCTGTCAGCGCCCCACGCGTCGACTTCCAGGGAGAGGCAGTCCAGGCCGAGAACCGTCTGACCGGCGACATCGTCGACGGCCTCCGCCGCATGGGCTACACGGTGACCCGCCGCCCGACCAGCTACGACCCCTATTTCGCCAAGGTGCAGGTGCTCACGATCGACGAAGCCGGCCGGCTGAGGGGCGCCTCCGACCCACGAGGAGACGGAGGAATCCCGCTGGAGGCCTAGTCAGTCAGGTCCTCCCCCCGCCCCGCGGAGGGAGGTAGGTGGGGGGCCGTCAAGTCGACCTCAATCGCTCGGGTTGCGCAGAACCAGGGCCTCCCCCTGGCCGCCGCCGCCGCACAGGGCGGCACCTCCCAGCCGGACGCCCCGCCGCCGCATCTCGTGAGCCAGCGTCAGCGCCAGCCGAGCGCCGCTGGCCCCGAGCGGGTGTCCCACCGCCACCGCGCCGCCGTTGACGTTGACCTGCTCCTCGTCGAAGCAGAGCATCCGCGTCGCGTTGAGCGCAACCGAGGCGAACGCCTCGTTGATCTCGACCAGCTCCAAGTCCTCAGGGCGCAGCGCCGCCCTGTCCAGGGCTCGCTGCATGGCGAGCGCCGGCACGGTGTGCAGCCAGGCGTAGCGTTCGGCGCTCATCCCGAGCGACACGATCTCGGCCAGCGGTCGCAGTCCCAGCTCGCGGGCGCGCCGCGCCGACATCACGACCACCGCGGCCGCGCCGTCGGAGACCTGCGAGGCGTTGCCGGCCGTGATGGTGCCCTCCGGCGAGAACGCCGGCGGCAGACCGGCCAGGACGGCGGCCGTCATCCCCGGCCGGATGCCTTCGTCGCGGACCACGGAGACGGGATCCCCGCGCCGCTGCGGCACTCGCACCTCGATCGACTCCTCCTCTAGCCGGCCCGACTCCCAGGCCGCCAGGGCGCGCTGGTGAGACCGGGCCGCCCATTCGTCCTGCTCTTCGCGGCTGATTCGCAGCTCGCGGTTGACGCCGTCCGACGACTCGCCCATGTGCTGGCCGGTGAAGGTCGACCAGAGGCCGTCGTGCACCAGCGAGTCGACCATCTCGGCGTTGCCCAGCCGGGCGCCGAAGCGGGCCTTGGGCATCAGGTAGGGCGCCTGGGTCATCGACTCCATCCCGCCGGCGACCACCGTCTCCAGCTCGCCGGCCCTGATCATCTGGTCCGCCATCGCGATCGCGTTGAGGCCGCTCAGGCAGACCTTGTTGATGGTGATCGCCGGCACCTGCCGCGGCACGCCACCCTTGATGGCCGCCTGCCGTGCGGTTATCTGGCCGGCCCCGGCCTGCAGGACCTGGCCCAGGATCACGTAGTCGACCTGCTCGCCGGTGATGCCGGCGCGCTGCAGTGCTGCCTCCACGGCCAGCGCGCCCAGCTCGACCGCCTGCAGGTCGCGCAGCGCGCCCCCGAACTTGCCGATCGGCGTCCGGGCGCCGGCAACGATCACGGACGCGGCCTGGTCGTTCACTGTCAACCGCAACCTCTCAAACCGCGAGCGTCTTCCGGATCCAGTCGACCTGGAGAGAGATCGCCTGGGCCTGGTTGGCGCCGACCAGGTCGTGGTCGCCGCCGTCGATCCAGTTGACCTGGGAGGTCACGCCGCGCGCCTGCAGGGCGGCGTAGGTGGCTTCGGTCCAGGGCCGGGGGATCGTGTGGTCGGCGGTGCCCTGCACGATCAGGACCGGCGCCTGGCCGGCCTGGAAGTACTCGCGCGGGGAGAGGTGGCGGTAGCCGTCCGGGTTGCTCTCCGGCGTCCCCAGCGAGCCGAGGGAGTCGGGCCGGCTCAGCCACCACTTGTGGGCGTTGTCCGCCATGTCGCTGCTCACCGGCGCGTGGAGCACCACCGCCTTGATCCGGCGGTCGACCACCATCGCGATCTCGCTGATGCCGCCGCCGTTGCTGTGGCCGACGAAGGCGACCCGGGAGGAATCGGCCTGGGGCAGAGAGCCCGTGGAGCTGACCAGGTCGAGCGCCGCGACCACCTGCCCCACTATCGAGGGCAGCTCGGCGGGAGCGGCCCCGGAACCCAGGTATCCGGGCCAGTTCGGCGCCACCGCGATGAAGCCGTGCTGGGCCATGGGCTCGGCGAAGAGGAGCGAGTCCTGGCCCTCGCCGTACCGCTCGGGGGGAATGAAGCCATGGTTGACGACCACGACCGGAAAGGGGCCGGCTCCCTCTGGCATCGAGATCAGGCCGGTCATCGTCTGCCCGCCGCTGGGCCAGCTCATCCGGTAGGTGTGGACTCCGGGCAGGCAGCGGCTGTAGCCGCGGCAGGTAACGTCGGCGCCGATCTCGAGCTTGCCACCTGGGTAGGGGCGCGCCCGCAGCGCCTCGATGTAGTAGGCGGGGAGCGGGGGGGTCGGCGCCGGCGTCCCCTGGGCGGGAGCCGGGGTGGCGCTGGCACGGCTTGCGGCGCCGCTCGTCGGGCTCGTCGCCGGGCGACCGGCGGGGCCGGGTGACGCACTGCAGGCG
>JALYYF010000350.1 GCA_030946725.1 Candidatus Dormiibacterota bacterium | reverse complement strand
GGGGAGCCTGGATCGGCTTCGGGAGCGACCACCTACCGCGGCGGTCATCCTTACCAGGCCCGCGCCGAGACCATCCGGGTGCTCAAGGAGCGCCGGCGCGGTCGCCGGGCGGCGCTGGCGCTCGATTTCGAGGACACAGAGGGCCGCGCCTGGTCGTACGCCTTCGGGGCCCGTCAGCTCGAGGATGGCACCTGGGTACCAGAAGGTGGCGCGGGCACCGGGGGAAGGGCCGCCGGCTCGCCGGCGCCGAAGCCACCGCGCTCGCAGCCCTGGGCCAACCTCGGCGGCTGGAGCTGCTACCTGGGCGGCCCGGTCCACGGTGCGGGCGTGGAGCTGGTCCGATTGATCGACGGCGAGGGAACCGTCGACGAGGACAGGGTGGAGATGGGGGTCGTGCTGCTGATCTGTGAGCAGGCGCCGGACGAGGGTCGCCTGGAGCTCTGCGGCAAAGACGGCGAGCTCCTCGCCACGCAGCCGTGGCCCCCAGGGCCCCCGCTGCGGACCAGACCGTCTGGCTAGCCGGTGATGTCCGGGGGCAGCGGCGTCCCGAAGCGCCCGTCGGATGCCACCTCCGCCAACGGCTTCCGATTCTTGATGCCCTTCCCGATCGCGCGCCTCGGGTACCCGAAGGGGATCACGGCCAGCACGTCGTAGGTATCCGGCAGCCCGACCTTCCGGCGGACCCCTTCAAGGCCGCCGAACCCGGCCCACCTGGAGGCGACGCCGTCCGCCCAGGCCGTCAGGATCATCGACTGGATGGCGCGACTGGCGTCCGAGACCCCGATCCTGCTGCCCTTCTCGTAGGCGACGACGACAGCCAGCGGGGCCTGGGCGATGAAGGGGCCGGTCCTTACCAGCGAGGCCAGCTCGTGGATATCCGCCCGGTCGCGCACGACGACGAAATGCCAGGGCTGAAGGTTCGACCCGCTGGCGGTGAGGCGGCCGGCCTCGACGATCCGTAAGACCACGTCCGCAGGCAGCTCTCTTTCCTGGTATTCGCGGACCGCCAGGACCGTCCGGATCGTCTCGAAGACCGGGTTCGCCACAGGACGATTGTCAAGCATCAGACCGCCGGCATGAAGCGCGCGCGGCTACGAGGTCGCCAGGCGGATCTCCTCGAGATCGAGGTCGCGCTCCACCCGCCGGAGCGCCGCGTCGTTGATCACTCCCTGGTTGCGCAGCCTGATCACGGTTCCCCGTTCGACGCCGATCAGCTCCTGCTGCAGGTGGCGGAGCGCCTCGGCGCGGGAGCGGTGCTCCTCCAGGTGGTCGGCTCCGTCAGGGTGCGAATGCGCGTGCCCCTTTGCCGAGCCGTTGCCGTTCCCATCGCCGTCGCCGTCATGGTCGTGGTCGAGCTTTCCAAAACGCGTGCTCAGCCCATGTCTCCGCTTCTGGTAGTAGGCCCGCATGTAGCGGACGCTGGGCTCCTGCGACCCCTCCTGGCCATCCAGCTCCGCCAGCCGGCCGATCGCGGCGTCGAGGGCCAGGAACCGCGCCCTGGCCTCTTCGCGGACCTCGGTGCCGTCCTCGAGAACCCGGAGGAACCGCAGCAGCCATGGCAACGTCAGGCCCTGCAGCACGAGCGTCACCAGGATCACGCAGAAGGTGAGGAAGAGGATCAGGTCGCGGTGAGGAAACGAGGCTCCCCCGGCAACCGTGAGCGGTATTGCCAGCGCAGCAGCGAGCGAGACAACCCCGCGCATGCCGGTCCAGCCGATCACGACGACGTTGCGCCAGCCGGGGTAGGGATCGCGCTCGCGGACGCGACGGCTCAGGAAGCGGGGTAGGTAGGCCGCCGGAAAGACCCACAGAAACCGCCCCACGATTACGGCGAGGCTGATCGCGGCGCCATAAACCGCCAGCTCCCACGTCGACTGGCCGCGGAGCCCTGCCAGCACCTGGCGCAGCTGCAGTCCGATGAGGATGAAGGCAAGGCCGTTCAGGACGAAGACCACCATGTCCCATACCGCCACCGCCTGGACGCGGGTCACCGCAGGAATCACCTCTGAGCTTCGGCGGCCCGCATAGATGCCCGCGACGGCGACGGCCAGAACGCCGGAGACGTGCAGGATCCGGTCCGCAAGCAGATAGGCGGCGAAGGGGGCCAGAAAGGTGAGCAGGATGCCCAACACGGGGTCGTCGATGCGGCGCCAGACCTGGAGCAGGGTCCATCCCACCGCGAAACCGATGGCCGCGCCGGCCACGACCGAGAGGATGAATTGGGCTCCCGCGAGCCAGATCGAAAAGGCGCCGGTCACCACGGCCGCCACCGCGAAGCGGTACGCCACCAGGCCGGAGGCGTCGTTCAGCAGGCTCTCGCCCTCCAGGATAGCGACGATTCGGTGCGGCGCCCTCAGCCGTTCCATGATGGCCGTCGCCGCGATGGCGTCCGTGGGGGAGACGATCGCTCCCAGCACCAGGGCCGGCCCCCAACCCAGACCCCGGATGAGAGCGTGTGCCACGGCCGCCACCGAGGCGGTGGTGAAGAGAACCAGCCCCACCGAGAGCAAGGTGATCGGCCTCCGGTTCGCGTTGAGGTCCCGGACCGAGGTGTACCAGCCGGCGGCCGTGATCAACGGAGGCAGGAAGATCAGGAAGACGACGTCCGGCGCCAGCTGGACGGTCGGGAGTCCAGGAGCGAAACCCAGCACCAGGCCGCCGAGGACCAGGAGTATAGGGTAAGGCACGTGAGCCCGGCGCGCGAGCAGTGCGAGGGCTGTCACCGCGAGCAGGAGCCCCAGAACGATTTCGAGAGAGGGCATATCCCAGGCCAAATGGTCCACCCGTCAGACTCATTCCGCAAGCTGCTGGGTTTGGGCGGGAATGCCGGCGAAGAACAGGGGTCGGGCGGCTTTACCCGAGCTGGAAATCGCTCTCCACGGGCACGCCGCTGCGCAGGGTATTCAAGACGACGCAGTAGCGCTCTGCGTTCTCCAGAAGACGTCGGGCACGCTCAGGGTTGGTTCCTTCCTTGACCTTGACCCGCGTGCTGCACCTGATTTCGGTCACACCCACGGGAACGTCGCGCGACATCGCAAGCGTGCCCCGGAGGTCGCTCCGGCCGCTCACCTCCACCTCGAGGGTCTCCAGCTCGACGCCCATGGCCGACGCGACCATGCGGAGCGTGACCTCCTGGCAGGCGGCGAGGGCCGCCATCAGCAGGTCGCCGGAGCAGGGCACGTCGCCGGCACCGCCCACGCCGGGGTGAGCCCCGGAGCGCCACGTCACCCCGGGCACGGCGTCCGGCGCGATGGCGCAATGGAGCGGGTCCGACAGGTCGCTGGGCGCGCTCCGAACCGTCATGGTGATCTGAGCCGCCTTGGGATCATCCTCGTACCGCCGCTTGATCGGCGCCTGCACCTCGCGCAATCTCATCTTGCCATTCTGCGCGTCCGCCGGGCAGCTGCCGCCAGAGCAGTTGTCAGGCCTCGGCGACCGGATCGACCGCGGAGACCCCGTCATCGAACGGCGCCTGGCCCACCTCCAATATCTCGGCGACCGCCAGACGCGCGTGGTCGCTGGTCATCGCATAGCGCTGAACCTCGCCAGTCTCGACGGCCACGACCAGACCGGCCGTCTGCAGCTCCTGGAGCGAGTACGCCGCCTCCCGTTCGGACAGGCCCAGCTCAGCTGCCACGGCTTCGAGCGACTGGTCGGCGGTCAGCAGCAGTCGCACGACTTCAAGTCGCCTGGCGTCACCCAGCGCCCGGAACATCGCCGCCGCCCGCGCCATGTCGCCCCGAGGGGGACCCGGGCGGGCTTCGAGCAGCCTTCTTACCAGCGAGCGCAGATTCCGCCTCGACGCCTCCGGCGCCCGCTGCGTCAGGTAGCTGCCGTCGAGCAGCTTCTCGCCGGCGGTCGACCGGCGGCCGGCGCGGGTGGCGACGGAGTAGAACACGGCGA
>JALYYF010000345.1 GCA_030946725.1 Candidatus Dormiibacterota bacterium | reverse complement strand
GCCCGGTTCGCCTACATCGACGGGGTCATGCCTGACGGAGACGTTCAACCGCTGTTTCGCCTCCGCTATGGCGGCTCCGCCCACTATTGGGGCTTCGCCTTCTACGCGGGGGGCAGCGCGGGTTACGAGGACTCGATGCTGCCCAGGGGAGCTTTCGTAGGTACACCCGAAGAGGCACTCGATTGTGCCTGCGGCGCCTACCTCTCCGATCCGTCGGCCTGGGTCACGAACTAACGCCGAGGGCTACTGGCCGCCCTCGCTGCGCAGCTCTTCGAGTCGCCGCATCCGCGTCTGGGCCTGCTGGCCGAGGCGGTCCAGCACGGCGGCCACCAGAGCCTCCACCACCGCCAATGCGGACACCATCGAGTCGAAGGGGGCCGTCGTCTCGACGCTCGTCACCAGGGTGTGGCGGGCGGATGCCGAGGCGGGAGAGAGCCAGGGGTCGGTGAAGAGCACGACGGTGCCACCGCGCTCGGCCGCGACCAGCGCGCTGCGCACCGTGTCGCCCTGGTAGCGCCGGAAGTCGAAGGCGACGACCAGGTCGCGTTTTCGCATGTCGACCAGCTCCTGCACCGGCTGGCTGCGGTCCGGGTCGATCAGCCGGACACCGGGCCGCAGCAGGTGCAGCTGGGAGGCCAGGTACCGCGCCAGCACCCCGCTGACGCGGCCACCCAGCACCAGCACACGCCGCCGCCTATCGGCCAGCAGGTCGGCCACCTCCTCGAACTCTCGCTCCGGGATCAGATCGAGCGTCGCCCGCAGGCCGCGCCGGAAGGCGTCGAAGGCAGGGTCGAGCGTCGAGGGTGGCCGGCCGTTCGCCTCGGGCTCGTAGCGTGCCAGTGGCGAGCTGAGGCGCGCCTGCACCTCCTGGCGCAGCCGGTCCTGGAAGTCTGGGTAGCCCCGAAACCCCAGCTTCCCGATGAACCGGGTGACCGTCGGGGGGCTGACCCCGGCGCGGTCGGCAAACCTCGCCAGGCTCTCCAGCCCGGCGATGGGATAGGAGGCCAGCAGCACCCTGGCGAGCCTTCGCTCGGCCGGGCTGAGCGCGGTCATCCGCTGCCTCACCACCTCGCCGACCGGGTGCTCAGTCATTGTGCGGATTTTTACAGGCGGCGCCAGAAGATGTATTTCTGGCGGTTTCTTGACAGCCCGGCAGGAAGCCGGTTAGTCTCCGCCGAAACCTGGCGCGCGGCGCCGGCTCCTGCGTTTGAAGGCGTGGGGCCGCCGGCGCGTGTCGCCTGGAGAGCGAGAGGAGGTCCAAGGGTAAATGTCAGTCGAGGCGCACGGTTCCGACGTCCAGACGCTGCACCGGCTGGGCTACGCGCAGGAGCTGCTGCGCCGGATGAGCGGCTTCTCCAATTTCGCGGTGTCCTTCACGATCATCTCGATCCTGTCGGGGTGTCTCACCCTCTACGGATTCGGGATGAACACCGGCGGTCCGGTCTCCATGAACATCGGCTGGCCGCTGGTGGGCATCATGGTCACCCTGGTGGGCCTGGCGATGGCCGAGGTCTGCTCCAGCTTTCCGACCGCCGGCGGCCTGTATTACTGGTCGGCCAAGCTGGCGGACAACAACGGGCCGGCCTGGAGCTGGTTCACGGGCTGGTTCAACCTGCTCGGCCAGATCGCGGTGACGGCCGGCATCGACTTCGGGCTCGCCTTCTTCTCGACGGCGCTGCTGAACCTGCTCTTCGGCTATCCGAACACGCCGCCCTACATCATCCTGATCTACGCGATCGTGCTCTTCCTGCACGGTCTGCTGAACACCTTCGGCGTCCGCCTGGTGGCGCTGCTGAACGACATCTCCGTGTGGTGGCACCTGGCCGGCGTCGTCCTCATCGTCGGCGCGCTGCTGATCCTTCCGAGCCACCACCAGTCGCCGTCGTTCATCTTCACGCACTTCGTCAACAACACCGGCTTCGCCTTCCCGCTGGCTCCCGTCTACGTGTTCCTGCTGGGCCTGCTGCTCGCGCAGTACACGTTCACCGGCTATGACGCCTCGGCCCACATGACCGAGGAGACGGAGAACGCCGCGATCGCGGGACCGCGCGGCATCGTGATGTCGATCGTCGTGTCGCTGGTCGCCGGCTGGGTGCTGCTGATCGGCGTCACCTCGGCCATCGGCGACTATGCCAAGGAGGCCAGCGCGGTCGTGCCTCCGGCGCAGATCTTCGTCGACGCGGTCGGTAAGAACCTGGGCGCAGTCCTCCTCTTCATCGTCGTCGGCGCGCAGTTCTACTGTGGCATGTCGTCGGTGACGGCGAACTCGCGGATGATCTACGCCTTCTCGCGCGACGGCGCGGTGCCCGGATCGAAGTTCTGGCACCGGATCAACAAGCGCACGCGCACTCCGACCAACTCCATCTGGCTGGCGGCCGTGGGCGCCTTCATCCTCGGCCTGCCTTACCTGTGGAGCCCCGTGGCCTACGCCGCCGTGACGTCGATCGCGGTCATCGGACTCTACATCGCGTACGGCATCCCGATCCTGCTCCGGCTGCGCAAGGGCGACAGCTTCGAGCGCGGGCCCTGGCACCTCGGCCGCTGGAGCCGGCTGGTGGGCACCATCGCCGTGGTCTGGATCGCGTTCATCGCCATCCTGTTCGTGCTGCCGCAGGTCTATCCGATCACCCTCACGACCTTCAACTACTCGATCGTGGCCGTGGGAGTCGTCCTGGTCGGGACGGGTATCTGGTGGATGGTCTCCGCGCGCAAGTGGTTCAAGGGACCCAAGATTCAGGGCACTGCGGAGGAACTGGCCGCGATCGAGGCCGACCTCGAAGGTGGCGGCGAGGCGGTGCCGGCAACCGCCGGCACCTGAGCGACGGCAGGAGGAGAGGGCCGGGTGGGTGGCGCGGCCAAGCCGAGGATCGCCATCACGTACAGCCCCAAGAGGCCTGACAGCTACTACGAGCCATATGTGCGAGCGGTCGCCGCGGCCGGCGCCGAGCCGGTGCTGGTGCCGGCGACCGCCGCACTGCGTCTCGAGATGACGCGAACACTGCAGGGAATCGACGGACTTCTGCTCCCGGGTGGCTGGGACATGGATCCGGCCCTCTACGGTGAGCCGCCGGTCGAGGTGCTCGGCACCACCGACGCGGAGTTCGACCGGGCCGAGATCGAGGCGGTGACCGAGGCGATCGCGATCGATCTCCCCGTGCTGGGGATCTGCCGGGGACAGCAGGTCCTCAACGTTGCCCTCGGGGGTACGCTGCACCAGCATGTCGAGGGCCACGACGGGAGGGGCGAGGCTCGCGACCGGCTCGCCCATCCCATCCGGGTCGAACGCGATACGGAGCTCGCCCGGGCGGCCGGCGGTGCCGAGGTGATTGTCAACAGCCTGCATCACCAGGCGGTAAAGGAGCTCGGCTCTGGCCTGCAGGTGACCGCCACCAGTCCCGACGGCGTCATCGAGGGAGTCGAGCACGGCGAGGGCGTGGTCGCAGTACAGTGCCACCCGGAGGAGTTGGTGGAGAAATCCGAATGGGCGATGACCCTGCTGCAGCGATTCGTGGAAAGGGCGGCCCGGGCGAGGCAGCGAACTTGCTGAGCCTGCCTGAGCTGACCGTGGCGGTCGAGAAGGGCGACATCGACACCGTCGTCGTCGCCTTCACGGACATGCAGGGCCGGCTGGTCGGCAAGCGCCTGCACGCCGAGTACTTCCTGGAGGAGGTCGGCGCAGGGGAGCCGATCGAGGGCTGCAACTACCTGCTGGCCCTGGAGATGGAGATGGACCCGGTGCCGGGCTACCAGATGGCGAGTTGGGAGCGGGGCTACGGCGACTTCGACATGGTCCCCGACATGAGCACGCTCCGCCGCATCCCCTGGCTGGAAGGGACGGCGCTGGTGCTCAGCGACGTGGCGTGGCACGACGGCTCACCGGTGAAGCCGTCGCCACGGCAGGTGCTGAAGGCGCAGGTCGAGCGCGCCCGCGGCCTCGGCTTCGAGCCCATGTTCGGCTCCGAGCTCGAGTTCTACCTCTTCAAGGAGACCTACGCCGACGCGAACGCCCGCCACTTCCGCGGCCTGACGCCGTCGGTCCCGTATGTCCTCGACTACCACATCCTTGCCACCAGTTACGACGAGCCCTTCATCCGGGCCGTCCGCAACGGCATGCAGGGGGCCGGGCTCCGGGTCGAGAGCTCCAAGGGCGAGGCCTGGCCCGGCCAGCAGGAGATCAACTTCCGCTTCGCGGACGCGGTCACCATGGCCGACCACCACACGATCTACAAGAACGGCATCAAGGAGATCGCGCAGCAGCACGGCCGCTCTGTGACCTTCATGGCCAAGCCGGACCACTCCTGGATCGGCAACTCCTGCCACGTGCATTCGAGCCTCTGGAGGGACGGCCGCAGCGCCTTCGAGGGCGAATCCGAGGTCTTCAAGGGCTACCTGGCCGGCCAGATCGCGCACGCCGCAGAACTGGCGGTCTTCCTGGCGCCCAACGTCAACTCCTACAAGCGCTACGCAGCGGGGAGCTGGGCGCCGACCACGCTGGCCTGGGGCTACGACAACCGCACCTGCGGCTTCCGCATCGTCGGGCACGGCCAGGGGCTGCGGACCGAGAGCCGGATCCCGGGTGCCGATGCCAACCCGTACCTGGCCTTCGCGGCCTTGCTGGCGGCGGGCTTGAACGGGATCGAGCAGGTTCTGCCACTGCCGCCCGCGTTCGAGGGCAACGCGTATGAGTCGGACGTGAAGCGCTTCCCGAACACCCTGCGCGATGCCATCGCGGCGCTCGAAGGCGGGGAGATGGCTCGGCAAGCGTTCGGGGAGGAAGTCGTCGACCACTATCTCAACTACGCGCGCACTGAGCAGAGGCTCTTCGACCAGGTCGTGACCTGCTACGAGCGAGAGCGGTTCTTCGAGCGCGGCTAGCCAATGACGGCTGCAAGTTGAAGGACCCCCTCCCCAACCCCTCCCCGCAAGGGGGAGGGAGCGTCCGGACATTGTGTTCCTCCCCCTTGCGGGGAGGGTAGGGAGGGGGTCTCACTTGCAGGTCGTGAACCCCGCCACCGAACAGCCGATCGCCCATCTGGTAGCGGCAGGCGTGGCGGAGACCGACCGGGCGGTTGAGGCTGCCCGCGCCGCCCTGCCCGGCTGGCGCGCCCTGAAGCCCACCGACCGCGCTCGCCTGCTCCGCCGCCTGGCCGGGCTGGTCGAGGAGCACGGCGAGGAGCTGGCCTGGCTGGAGACCCGCAACGCCGGCAAGCCGATCGCGGACTCTCGCGGCGAGATGGCGATGGTCGCCGACGTTTTCCACTACTACGCGGGTGCTGTGGAGCGGCTGTACGGCGAGACCATCCCGGTCGCCGGGGGCGTCGACATGACCTTCCGCGAGCCGCTGGGCGTGGTCGGGCTGATCGTGCCCTGGAACTTCCCGCTCCTGCTCGCCAGCTGGAAGCTGGGACCGGCCCTGGCCTGCGCCAACACGGTCGTCCTGAAGCCGGCGGAGCTGACCCCGCTGACTGCGCTGCGGCT
>JALYYF010000341.1 GCA_030946725.1 Candidatus Dormiibacterota bacterium | reverse complement strand
CGGATCTGAGGAGCGGCGGCCGGCTCCGCGTTCGCGGCCGGGACGGCCACGGGCTGCGGGACGGCGGGCTCAACGACCGTCGGGCGCATCCCGACCAGGTGCATGTCGCGGGCGGGGTGCAGGGTCGCCCACAGAGAGGCGAGCCAGCGCCAGCGGAACGTGCCCTCGAACCTCCCCGAGGCGTCCCGGACTTCGTGGTTTGGCTTGCTCAGGTATCCGACGATGCTCTTCATTGCTCTACTCCTTCACCTTTGTCGTGTCTCTGGGAATGTCCTCCGGCCGGCTCCGAGGCCCTGGCGTTCGGACGTTCTGTGCCTAAGACACGGGCGCCGGGGCGCCATTACGGTCAGCTACGTTCTCCTGGTGGCGGAACGAGCTGGGGAACTGCTGACGCGCGCCGGCGCCGCTCTCGCCGAAGCGGCCTACCGCACGGGGGACTTCGACTCCGTCGATGGGCTGTTGAGGAAGGCGCTGGCCCTGGCGGAAGCCGACGGCGACCTCACAAGCCAGGCGGCGGCGCTGGACCTGCAAGGGCAGCTGCGGCACTCCCGCACGATCGACCTGCCTCCAGAGGAATGGCAGTCGGTAGATCCAGCGCCCGAGCAGGAGCTGTTCGAGCGGGCGCTCGCGATCCGCCGGCAGATCCGCGACCAGGCAGGCGTCGCCGAGTCACTGCTCCATTTGGGCTGGGTTCATCAGGTGCTGCGCGGCGTGGCCGACGTCTCGATGCCAATGTTCCGCGAGGCGTTGGCGCTCGTGGAGCCGGATGGTGACGTGCACGTGCGCTCGGAGCTGCACAGGCACATCGGCTTTCACCTGGTCGTGGAGGACCGGCGGCCTGAGAAGGCGCTGCCCCACTTCGAGACGTCGCTGGAGCTGTGGCGCTCTCTGGGCGAGCCCGCCCGCGAGGTCTTTGGTCTCGTCGCCCTGGCGCGATGCGAGTCCGACGCCGGCAGGCACCGAGAAGCACTCGCCCACAGCCGCGAGGCGCTCGAGCTGGCGCGACAGGGCCTGTTTCGGGCTCGCGTGGTCACCGCCGCGGAGTCCACATGGCGCATGGTCGAGGACGCGGCTCGTCGGTAAGACTCCGTCGCGAGCGCTTCAGCGCGGCCCCACTCCCGGCAAGTCAGGAGACCAACTGGAGGGCAGGCGGCCCCTGGTCCTCCCAGTGGACGCCGCCGTCGAGGCTTCTCAACAAATGATCGGGGCCGTCCGGCGCGTCGTCTCTCGCTGCGACCGCCCACATCACCTTGTGGCCGATGACTTGAAGGTTGGAGATCGAGAGTGAGGCGGGGATCGCCGCCGGCTGGGATTGCCAGGTCTCACCCGCGTCGGAGGTGCGCCAGAGCAGGCGGCCGGCTGCCAGGCACCAGTGGCGTGAATCCTCGAACTGGGGGAGCACCAGCTGGACATTCGGGCCGACAGGCAGGGGACGGACCGTGGTCCAGCTGGCCCCGCCGTCGCCCGAGACCCGAGTGAAGTCGTTGAGCCCGGACGGCCCAGCGGTGCGGATCAGCTCGACCAATAGATCAGGCAGCTGAAAGAGCCGGAAGGACATGCCGTGCGAAGCCTGGCGCATGAGGGCGTCGGGCGGCTGCGGCACCGCCAGCGGCGTCCAGGTCTGACCGCCCTCGGCCGTCAAGTAGAACGTGGGAGAGGGCCGCATCGCATCGGGCACAGAGACCAGAGAGCCGTGGCGCTCATCGATGAAGTTGCCCAGTGCCTTGAAGCCCCCGTAGTGGAGCCCTCCAGCGAAGGGTTGGTGGACGGCGTCCAGGCCCACGAGCTGCGTCCAGGAGGCGCCCCCGTCCAGCGTTCGCCACAGGGACTGCTCGGGTACCTGCGCGTCGGCCGAGTTGGGCAACACCGCGCTCGCCTGCTCCAGATACCAACCCCGCCGCGGATCCAGGAACACGAGCGAGAGGGCGTCAGGGTTGCCCTGACCAGGCAACTGGGAGCTGCGCCAGCGCTGACCGCCGTCGGCGGTGGAGTAGAGGATCTGCTCTGTCTGCGTCCTGGTCGAGACTATGCCGTGGGTGGCGTCGAAGAATTTCGTGAGCGCGTAGGTGGACATCCCAGGGACGTCCGCCCGTTTCCAGTGCCGGCCGCCGTCCGAGGTGTGGACGATGGACATGGAGGTGTTGGATGCCACGACGCCGGCTGCGCTGACCAGGACGGCCCA
>JALYYF010000434.1 GCA_030946725.1 Candidatus Dormiibacterota bacterium | reverse complement strand
CTGGGTCGCGGCGACTATTTCGGTGAGCTGGCCCTGCTCGGAGAGGGGCGGCGTACAGCGACGGTCAGGGCTGTATCCGATACACGGGTGATCGCAATCAACCGGCACGATTTCGGTGCCCTGGTGGTGGCCATGCCGGGCATGCTGGCCAGAGTCCCCTGGCGTGATGACGACGTCTGAGGTGAGTATCGTCTGCCGGGAGTGGGCGCCGTAGCGGACCGTGCCGAGTTGAAGCCCGACGGGATCCGTGCCCGATCCGCCCCCAAGGGGCTGGTGGCCGGCGTCGAGGATGGAATCAGTCAACCGTGTCGGCCTGCAGGAGAGGGATAGATGGCACAAACCAACCAGTTCCCCATCCAGGTTGCGCTCGTCGCACACGTGGAGCGCTTGTCGCCAAGCATCGAAGAGGTCAGAGACGCTCTCCAGCTACAGATCCGGCGCGACTTCGCGCCAGTCTGGGGGGTCTACGCCGAGATCACGGCGTATCCAAGCGGAGCTCACTCGGTACCTGGCGGCAGCTGGATGCTGCACATCGTCGATGATGCGGAGGCGCTGACCCGGCTGGAGCCCCAGCGGGACCCCGAGGGTGTTCCATTTCCCGGTCTTCATCTCGAGACGGTGGCCGGCGCGCCGCAGGCGCACGTCCTGGTGGACAGGTCCGGCGACGTGAAGTCAGACGTCAGTCAGTCCAACGGGCAGGTATGGTCTATCGTGGCCAGCCACGAGCTGCTCGAGATGCTGGTCAACCCCTACTGCAATCGAGCCGCGTGGCGGCTCGTGGACCGCAAGTCGGGCGAGATTGAATTCTTTGCCCTTGAGATCGCCGACCCCTGCGAGAGCCCTGGTTTCGAATACCCGGTGCCGCTGGAAACGCAGAGCGCGGAAACGGCCGCCGCCGCGGGGAGGATCGAGGTACAGGTTTCCGACTTCGTGTACCCGTCCTGGTTCGACAGCCGGGGAAAGGCTCCCTACCATCACAACCGCAAGGGCAACTCCGACGCCCGGATCGATGAACCGTTTCAGATCGGAAGAGGCGCAAGCGCCGCGTTGTTCGGCCGGGAGCACGGGTGGTTCCGGCGCAACTCCGACGGTGGCCACGGCAAGATCCCGGTCCGTCGGGGCGAGCAGATGACTCTCAGCGACTGCCCCGACTGGATAGGCACTGACTGGATTGGTACCTGAGGTCACATTCCTTCTCACTGACATAGAGGGCTCCTCGAAGCACTGGGAGCGCTGGCCCCAGTCAATGCAGAAGGCGCTGTCCATACACGACGGTCTGGTCGAGGACGGTGTGACGCGCCACGGTGGAAAGGTCCTCACCAACCATGGCGAGGGGGACAGCTTCTTCGCGGTCTTCCCGGAGCCCGCCCTCGCAGTGGACGCCGCGGCGTGGATGCAGCAGCGCCTGGCTGAGCAGGATTGGCCCGGGCGTGCCCAGCTCCGCGTCCGGATGGCACTGCACACCGGGACCGTCGGGCCGGACTTCCGCGGTCCGTCCGCCAACCGCTGCGCGCGCCTGCGTGCGTGCGCTCACGGGGGGCAGGTCGTGCTGTCCTCTTCCACAGCTCGAAGGGTTCACGACGAGCCGTCCGCGAGTGTGAAGCTGAAGGACCTCGGAGAGCACCGGCTCCGGGATCTCGCGCAGCCCGAGCGCGTCTTCCAGCTGTTGGTGCCGGGGCTCCCCGCGGACTTCCCGCCGCTGCGGTCGCTCGGTGCTCTGTCCGATAACCTGCCCGACCAGCTCAACCGTTTCATCGGTCGCAAACGAGAGCTCCAGATCGTGAAGCGGATGCTTGCGAGGAATCGGCTGGTGACACTGTTCGGGCCAGGGGGATCCGGAAAGACCCGCCTGGCGCTGAAGGCGGCGGGCGACGTGGTGGAGCAGTATCCGGGCGGTGTGTGGTTCGTCGACCTCTCCGGCGTCCGTCAGCCGTCTCTCGTGGTCCAGGCGGTGGCCGCCGTGGTCGGCCTCCGCGAACAGCCCGGGCGGCCCCCGCTGGCGCCCCTGGTCGAACGGCTCAGGGAAAAGGAGCTCCTGCTCGTGCTCGACAACTGCGAGCACGTGGTCGAAGCCTGCGCGGAGTTGGCGCGGATCCTACTCGGCGCCTGTCCGCCCCTTCGAGTCCTCGTCACGAGCCGGGAAATCCTCAATCTGCCGGGTGAGGTCGCCTTTTCCGTCCCCACCCTCTCGGTTCCAGCCGCTTCGGCGTCGCGGTCGCCCGCCGATCTCCAGCGCTCGGAAGCGGTTGCCTTGTTCGCAGATCGAGCAGTCGAGGCAAGGCCAGGCTTCAGGGTCGATGAGCGCAATGCGGTGGACGTCGCGCAGATCTGCCGAACTCTGGACGGTATACCGCTGGCCATAGAGCTCGCCGCGGCTCGGGTCCGCTTCATGTCAGTTCACGACATCGTGGGGCGGCTCCAGGACAGGCTGCAGTTCCTGGTCGGCCCGGCCCGGCAGAGAACCGGCCGTCATGGCACCCTGCGGGCGGCGATCGATCTGAGTTACGACCTGCTCGACGAGCCTGAGCGCCTCCTGTTCAGCCGGCTCTCGATTTTCCTGGGCGGCTCCCGTCTCGAGGCTGTGGAAGCCGTGTGCAGTGGCGACGGCATCCCGGAGGACAGAGTCCTCGATCTCGTCGGCCAACTCGTGGCCAAGTCGCTGGTGCAGATCGAGGAACACCAGGATGCCGTCCGCTATCACATGCTGGAAACGCTGCGCGAGTACGCGCGAGAGCGGCTGAACCAGGCGGGGGCGGCTGCCGAGCTCGGTGGGCGGCACTTCTTGCATTTCCGTGAGGTGGCGGAGAAGGCAAGCAAGGAGGTCCGTGGACCGGGCGAGGCCGAGTGGATGGAGCGCCTGGCGGACGACTATGACAACTTCTCCGCCGCGCTGGAGTGGGCCCGGGAGAGCAACCCGGCGGCGCTGCTGGAGATGGCCGCACCGCTGGGCTGGTTCTGGTGGTTGCGCGGTCGTTTCACGGAGGGCCGGCGCTGGCTGTCGCGGGCGCTCGCGGAGGACGACGAACATTCCGCTCTCGGCGCTTCCGCGCTCAACCTCCTCGGCCTGATCGCGTGGCACCAACGCGACTACGAGGCGGCGGAAGCCAACTATCAGCGGAGCAGGGAGATCCTCCTGGCGCAGGGAGACAGAGCCGGCGCCGGCCGCTGTCTCAACAACCTGGCCGCGCTGGCCTACGAACAGGGCGACTTCTCGAGCGCATTCGAGTACGAGGTGGAGAGCAGGGCGGTCTTCGAAGAGCTGGAGGACCGCCAGATGGTCGCGATCCTGGGAGTGAACCTTGGCCTGCTGCGAACTGAGCAGGGCGATCCCACGGAGGGCAGGAGGCTGCTCGACGAGAACATGCCCGCGCTCCGCAGCCTGGGCAACAAGTCGCTGGTGGCTAACGGGCTGAGCAGCGTCGGAATCAATGCGCTCTACCGAGGCGGGTACGAGGAGGCGCGAAACAGCTTTGTCGAAGGCCTGGACCTGGCGCAGCAGGTCGACGACAGGATGGCGGTGGTCTATTGCCTGGAAGGGCTGGCCTGGCTCGCGGCGGTAGGGTCGGAGCCCGACCGGGCGCTCAGGCTTCTCGGCGGTGTCACGGCCCTGCGTCAGGCCATGGAGGCGCCGGCGTCCCCGACCTCGCAGAGACGGGAGGAGCGATGGCTCGGGCCGATGCGCACGGCGATGGGACAGCAGGCCACGGAGTACTGGCAGGAAGGATCGCTGATGGCGGTCGAGGACGTCTTCGAGCTCGCGCGTCAGACGGGAAGTCTGCGCA
>JALYYF010000297.1 GCA_030946725.1 Candidatus Dormiibacterota bacterium | reverse complement strand
CCGCCCAGCACAGCCTGGCCTCTGCCCAACAGCTCTACAACGACACCGTCAACTCCGTGAACCTGACCAACCAGCAGGATGCGAACGCAGTCGGCGCCGACCAGCAGCAGCTGAGCAGCGACCAGTCGACGGCTCCGAGCTCAGGACAGCTGTCGGCCGACCAGTCCGCCGTAAACACGGCCCAGGACCAGTTGACCCAGGACAACGCCCAGTTCCAGCGATTCGAGTGCTTCGCAAACCCGCCGCCCAACCCGGCCGCGTGCCCCACCGGGATCCAGCTTAAGCGTGACCAGCTGGCGCTCAGCCAGGCCCAGCAGAAGCTCAACCTGGACAACCAGGCGTCGGGCAAGGTCACCGGGGACCAGCTGAAGCTCAGCCAGGACCAGCTGAAGGCCACGTCTGACCAGGTCAACAATCAGAAGCAGCTGGACCAGGGCCAGAGCTCCGTCACCCAGGCCCAGGACCAGCTGAACAGCCAGACCATTCAACGTCCGAACACGATCCTGCAGCAGGAGGCCCAGGTGGCAAGCGCGCAGTCGCAGGTCCGGACGGCGCAGAACAACCTGAACGGCAGCACTCTGACGGCGCCGATCGACGGCACCATCCTGAGCCTGAGCGGGGCCGTCGGAGAGACGGTGGGCACCGGCGGCGGGCTGACTGCCCTGGCTCCCGGGAGCTCCGCGCCGCAGCCGTCCTCCGGCGCCTCGTCGTCCTCAGGGGCCGCGGGGGGCGCCGCGAGCTCGGGAGGGGCCAGCAGCGGAGGCTCGGGCTTCGCTGTCCTCGGCAACATCGCCGGTCTTGAGGTCGTGGCTCCCTTCGCCGAGGCCGACGCGGCCAAGGTCCAGAACACGCAGTCCGGCACAGTGAGCTTTGACGCACTGCCGGGCCTCTCGGTCCCGGCTCACGTTCTCGCCGTGGCCGCCAGCTCCACCGTCGTCTCCAACGTGACCAACTACTACGTGACGCTCAACCTGGACCAGCCCGACCAGCGTCTCAAGTCGGGCATGACCGCGAACGCCAACGTCGTGGTCAGCCAGGCCGCCGACGTCCTTATGGTCCCGAACTCGGCGATCACCCGCCTCGGCGGCCAGGCATACGTCACCGTCCTCGCCAGCGACGGCAAGACCCAGACCCGGGTCCCCGTCCAGACCGGGACGGTCGGTGACTCCACGACCGAGATCACCTCGGGGCTCAGTGAGGGTCAGCGGGTTGTGCTGCCTCAGCTAAGGCTCTCCAACACCTCCCAGACCGGCGGTGGCCGGGGCCTTGGCGGTGGGGGTGGCGGCGGCGGGGCCGTGAGAGTGGGGGGATGAGCGCGGTCGTCCCTCTCGACACGGTCCCTCTGATCCAGATCGAGGGGGTCTTCAAGACCTACCGGATGGGCAGCGTTGAGGTACACGCGCTGAACGGCGTGGACCTGCGGGTCGATAACGGCGAGTTCGTCGCCATCATGGGCGCCTCCGGTTCGGGCAAGACGACCCTGATGAACATCATCGGCTGCCTGGACCTGCCCAGCAGCGGCAGTTACTTCCTGGACGGAGTCGACGTCAGCAGGCTGAACGACAACGAGCTGGCGGCAATCCGCAACCGGAAGATCGGATTCGTCTTCCAGTCCTTCAACCTCATTCCACGCTCCAGCGCCGTTCACAACGTGGAGATGCCGCTGATATACGCGGGTGTCACCAGCGGAAGGCGGGAGCGAGCGCTCAGCGCCCTGGATTCGGTGGGGCTCGCCGACCGGGCTCGGCACCAGCCGAGCGAGCTCTCGGGCGGTCAGCAGCAGCGGGTGGCCATCGCCCGGGCCCTGGTCACCGAGCCAGCCCTGCTCCTGGCCGACGAGCCGACCGGAAACCTGGACAGCGAGTCAACGGCAGAGATCATGGGCCTGCTGCAGGACCTGAACGAGGAGGGCCGCACCGTGGTCCTGATCACGCACGAGGACGAGGTGGCGGCCTTCGCAAAGCACGTCGTGCGTCTGAAGGACGGACTCGTGATCAGCGAGGAGCGTGCGTCGCAGAGCCACCGGGAGGTGATGGCGTGAAGCTGTTCGAGGCCCTCGGCCTGGCCTTCTCCGGCCTCAGCGGCAACCGCCTCCGATCCAGCCTCACGATGCTTGGCATCCTGATCGGCGTAGCCGCCGTGATCCTGCTGGTGGCGGTTGGTAACGGCACATCCGTCCAGGTGCAGCAGCAGGTCCAGTCCCTCGGCTCCAACATCGTCTACATCTACCCGTCGACCGCCAGAGTCGGCGGCGTGACGCAGGGCTTCGGGTCCGCCCAGACCCTGACCCAGCAGGATGTCAACGCCCTCAACGACAAGACCCAGGCGCCCGACATCGTCACCGCCATCCCGCTCACGCAGGCTGCCGGGCAGATGACCTACAACAACCAGAACTGGTTCGCCTCCACGACAGGCTCGACCCAGGACTTCGCGCAGGTGCGCAACTATCAGCTCTCGGCGGGTTCCTTATTCACGGCCAGCGACGTGCTGAACAGCGCCAAGGTGGTAATCCTCGGCCAGACAGTGATCGACAACCTCTTCGGGGGCGACCCCAACTCTGCCGTGGGCCAGACCATCAAGATCCAGCGGCAGTCCTTCCGGGTCGTCGGGACCTTCGCCCCCAAG
Organism: Candidatus Dormiibacterota bacterium; assembly: GCA_030946725.1. GTDB lineage: Bacteria > Chloroflexota > Dormibacteria > Dormibacterales > Dormibacteraceae > Nephthysia. The sequence continues at coordinate 1,446 of JALYYF010000297.1, read as the reverse complement.
GGATCCGCCGGGCTCGGCAACCAGGACAACGTGGCCGTGGTGCCCATCTCGACGGCGTGGGCGTACCTCACCGGCGGCCGGGGTAAGAACATCAGCTCGATCGTTCTGGAGGCGAACAGCTCGGATTCAGTCCCGGCCGCGCAGCAGGAGGCCACGCAACTGCTCCTCAACCGGCACAACATCAGCGACCCCACTCAGGCCGACTTCCAGACCCAGTCGCAGCAGGACATCCTCAACACCTTCAGCCAGATCACCGGGGCCCTCACCGTGCTGCTGGGGTCGATCGCCGCCATCTCGCTGGTCGTGGGCGGCATCGGAATCATGAACATCATGCTGGTCACCGTCACCGAGCGGACTCGTGAGATCGGGATCCGCAAGGCGATCGGCGCCCGGCGCACGGACATCCTGCTCCAGTTCCTGATCGAGTCCATGTTCCTGTCGGGTGTGGGCGGCCTGCTCGGGATCGCCGTGGGCGCCGGTCTCGCCACCTGGCTGGCGCGCGGCAGCATCCAGATCGCCGGCGGCGCGCTGCCGCCTCCGATCGTCTCCGGCCCCTCTGTCCTGCTCGCCTTCGGCGTCTCGGTGGGGATCGGGCTCTTCTTCGGGATCTACCCGGCCAACCGGGCTGCGGCTCTCAATCCAATCGAAGCGCTGAGGTACGAGTAATGAACAGGGTGATAACTGGTCTCGTCGTGTTGGTGGGCGCGCTGGTCGCCTTCTATGTCGGAGCCAAGTACGGCGAGGCGCACTCGTCCACGTCGGCGTCGGTCACCGCCAGCCCGGCTCCCGGCGCCGGTGTCGGCGCCCGGACGGGTGCGTCTCCCGGAGCCGGGGGCCGAGGCGGCGTTTTCGCCACGCCCGCCGCCTCCGGCCAGATCGTCGCCGCGGCCAACGGGATCATCACCGTGCAGGACCGCCAGACCGGCAAGGAAGTCAAGGTCAACGTGGGCAGCGCGCGCATCACGAAGACCACGCAGGGCACGGCCGCCGACCTGACCCAGAACGCGGTCGTGACGGTCACCGGCCAGAAAGCCGCGGACGGCACCGTCAACGCCCAGGCGATCGCGATCGGAGGCGGCCTCGGAGGGGGCGGTCGGCTGCGGCCCAGCCCGAGCACCTAGAGGGCGCGCGGGGAGCGGGGACGGACCTTGGTGCGGCTGGCCTGGTTCATGTCGGCGGTGATCGTCGCGGTGCTCGGCTTTGACCTGCTGCTGCGAGCCTGGCTCGGTGACACGGGGTGGTTCCTGATCGGGGTCGGGGCCGGGATCACCTGCGCAGTCCTCGGCAGCCTCGCCCACGACGCCCTCTCAGCCGGCACCGGAGACCGCCTTCCCTGAGCTGACCAGCTCAAGCCGTCATGGGAGCGGCCGGATTCACTCGGGCCGCATGGGTTGTTAGTTCCAGCAACTGCGACCAGTTGGAACAGCCCGTCGCTTGCGCACGCAA
>JALYYF010000286.1 GCA_030946725.1 Candidatus Dormiibacterota bacterium | reverse complement strand
GACCAGGGCCGGCCGGCCGGGTCGGCCGAGGCGCGGCTGTAGAGCAGGCGGCGGTTTGCGGGCCAGGCCCATCCCCACTCCGGCGCGACCCAGCTCTGCTCGGCCGCCGGCCTGCGCCGGGCCGCCTGGTTCACCTCGTCGGCGTAGGCGCCGCAGTAGATCCAGCAGCCGGAGACCGTGGAACCGTTTTCCTTCAGCTCCGAGAACCCGCTCAGCGCCCGGCCCTCGGGACCCCAGCCGCTCACCTCCCGCAGCACCCGGTCGGCGCTGGGCTCGGCCAGGCGGCCCTCCACCGGGTATTCCCAGGCGAGATCGAGGATCGCGCGGTCCCGAGGTTCGCTGGAGGCCGCCAGCTTCTCCCGGATGATCCGGCCCAGGTGGTAGTAGAACCAGAGCTCGGACCGGCAGTCCCCCTTCGGCTCGACCGCCGCGTGGTGCCACTGGAGGAGGCGCTGGGTGTTCGTGAAGGAGCCGCTCTTCTCGGTGTGCCCGGCGGCCGGCAGGAAGAAGACCTCGGTGCCGATCTCCTCGGTCTTCATTTCCCCGCTCTCGATCTCGGGCGAGTCCTTCCAGAACGTCGCGCTCTCGATCAGGAAGAGGTCCCGCACCACCAGCCACTCGAGGCTGGCCAGGGCGCTGCGCTGCAGCTTGCCGTTGGCGGAGCCCACGGCCGGGTTCTCGCCGGGCAGGAAGAAACCCTTGACCTCGCCTCTCAGCATCGCCAGGGCCGTGCGATAGGTCGAATGGTCGACATCGACGTGCGGCAGGTGCCCGAAGCAGAAGTCGTTCTCGGGCCGCGCCGCCTCCCCGTAGAAGGCCTTGAGCAGGCTGACCAGGTAAGCGCGGAGGCTCCCCCAGCCACCGCCCGCGGCGGTGTGGCGCTCCACATAGGTGTCGAGCGTGTCCTCGTCCGGATGCGGCATCGGCAGGTACCCCGGAAGCAGGTCATAGAGCGTGGGGATGTCTGTCGAGCCCTGGATGCTGGCGTGCCCGCGGAGAGCCAGGATGCCGCCGCCCGGCCTTCCCACGTTGCCGAGCAGGAGCTGGACGATCGCCCCCGCCCGGATCATCTGCACCCCGACCGAGTGGTGCGTCCAGCCCAGTGAATAGATCAGCGCCGAGGTCCGCTCGCGCCCCGAGTTCTGGCAGAGCAGCTCGGCGACGTGGACGAACGTCTCCTTTGGCACGCCGGTCACCCGCTCGACCATCTCGGGCGTGTACCGGTGGTAGTGGCGCCGCAGAAGCTGGAAGACGCAGTGGGGGTGCTGAAGCGTCTCGTCGCGGGGAGGATGCGGGTCGCGCAGCGAGCCGCCGAGGGCGCCGGTCGGCTCCGTCCTGCTCGCCTGGCCGGCCTGCTGGCTCGTGTCGCCGTGGTGCTCCTGCTCCGCGTACTGCCAGGAGCGAGGGTCGTACCTCCCCGCCTCCGAGTCCCAGCCGGAGAAGAAGCCGTCGAGGTCCTCGGTGTCCATGAAGTCCTCGCTGACGATGGTGGCGGCGTTGGTGTACGGGATCACGTACTCGTGGAACCAGCGGTCGTTCTCGAGGATGTAGTTGACGAGGCCGCCGAGGAAGGCGATGTCGCTGCCCGCCCGGATGGGCACGTGGAGACTGCTGTTGGCGCTGGTCCTCGTGAAGCGCGGGTCGACATGGATCACAGGGGCGCCGCGCAGCTTGGCCTCCATCACCCACTGGAATCCCACCGGGTGGTTCTCGGCCATGTTCGAGCCCATGATCAGGATGCAGTCGGCGTGCTGCATGTCCTGGAGGAAGGTGGTGGCGCCTCCCCTACCGACGCTTGCCCCCAGACCGGGGACCGTGGCGCTGTGTCATATGCGCGCCTGGTTCTCGACCTGGACGATGCCCAGGCCGGTGAAGAGCTTCTTGATCAGGTAGTTCTCTTCGTTGTCCAGGGTGGCGCCGCCCAGGCTGGCCACCCCCAGCGTGCGGTTCAGGGGGCGGCCCTGGTCGTCGCGATCCTGCCAGCCCTCGGCCCGGGCCTTGATCACCCGGTCGGCGATCATGTCCATCGCCCGCTCCAGCGGGAGGTCCTCCCACTCGGTCCCGTGCGGCCGCCTGTACTTGACGTGGTACTGCCTGACCGGCGACTGGACGAGGTTGCGGCTCGCCGCGCCCTTGGGGCAGAGGCGCCCCCGCGAGATGGGGCTGTCGGGGTCACCCTCGATCTGCGTGATCTCCCCGTCCTTCACGAAGACGCGCTGGCCGCAGCCGACGGCGCAGTAGGGGCAGATCGACC
>JALYYF010000263.1 GCA_030946725.1 Candidatus Dormiibacterota bacterium | reverse complement strand
GTCGTGGTGGTCGGGGCCGGCACCATGGGGTCGCAGATCGCGCTCCAGACCGCCTACAGCGGCCACTACGAGGTCGCGCTGGTCGACTCCAACCCGCAGCAGCTCGAGAGGGCGCGCGGCCAAGCGTGCGCCCTGGTGGAGCGCGCCGTCGTCAAGGGGCGGTTGAGCGCCGAGGATGCTCCTCGTGTCCTCGACCGGCTCTCATTCGGCGAAGACCTCTCGGCGGCGCTCCCCGAGGCTGGCCTGGTGATCGAGGCGGTCTTCGAGGACCTGGAGGCCAAGCTGGAGGTCTGGCAAGAGCTGGGCCGCCGCGCTCCCGTCGACGCCGTCCTCGCCAGCAATTCGAGCACGATCGCGATCTCGCGCCTGGCCGGGGAAACCGGCCGGCCTCAGATGTGCTGCAACATGCACTTCTTCCATCCGGTGACCGTGATGGAGCTCTGCGAGATCGTGCGCGGACCGAAGACGGGCGACGAGACGGTGCGGCGGGCGGTCGAGTTCGTTCGCAGCATCGGCCGGGTGCCGGTGGTCATCCAGAAGGAGATCCACGGGTTCGTCGTCAACCGCGTCCTCTTCGCCGCGGCCGAAGAGGCGATGAGGCTCCTCGAAGGCGGCTACGCTTCGGCCGAGGACATCGACACGGCGGTGAGGAAGGGCCTCAACTGGCCGATGGGCCCCTTCGAGCTGCTGGACTTCAGCGGCCTGGACATCTTCTACGGGGCGCTCGAAGACCGCCGCAAGCTGGAGGGGGGCGCCGGGGCGCCGGCGATACTCAAGGAACGGATCGAGAGGGGAGAGCTCGGCCGCAAGACCGGCCGGGGCTTCCATGACTATGGAGAGCAGGGAGGGCGTGGTGGAGACGGTAAGTCTCGGTCGTAGCGGGCTCCAGGTCAGCCGCCTCTGTCTGGGGACCATGATCTTCGGCTCGCAGGTCGACGAGCCGGCGGCCTTCGCGGTGCTCGACCGGGCCTGGGAGCTGGGCATCGACTTCGTGGACACGGCAGACGTGTATCCCACCCCGCCGTCCGTGGAGACGGCCGGCCGCACCGAGGAGATCGTCGGCCGCTGGCTCACGAGCCGGGGCGCGCAGGCGGTCGTGGCCACCAAGTGTGTGAACCGGGTGGGCCCGCGTCCCAACGATTCCGGCGGCAGCCGCAAGCACGTGATCGAGGCCTGCGAGGCGTCCCTGCGGCGGCTGGGGCGCGAGCGCATCGACATCCTCTATCTGCACAATTCGGCCCTGCAGGCCCCGCTCGACGAGACGCTCGAGGCGCTCGACCGCCTGCTCCAGGCGGGCAAGTTCCACTACGTGGGTCTCTCGAACTTCGAGGCCTGGCAGCTCGGCCTGGCGCTGGAGATCGCCGCCGAGCGCCGGCTGGCCCGGGTGATCGTGCTGCAGCCGCGCTACAACCTGCTGGCGCGCGCCCCGGAGCGCGACCTACTGCCTCTCTGCCGGGCCAAGGGCATCGGCGTGGTGCCCTATAACCCGCTGGGCGCCGGCATGCTGACTGGGAAGTACCGCCGCGGGCAGGAGCCGCCCGAGGGCTCGCGCTTCGCCCTGGGTGACTATGGCCGCATGTACCGGGAGCGGTACTGGTCCGACCTGATGTTCGACGTCTCCGAGGCAGTGAGCGATATCGCCCAGGAGAGCGGACACACGCCGGCCCAGGTCGCGCTGGCCTGGCTGCTTGCGCAGGATGGGGTCACGGCGCCGATCGTCGGAGCCTCCCGGCCGGAGCAGCTGGACGACAGCGTCGGCGCCATCGGGTTCGAGCTGAGCGCCGAACAGCTTGACCGGCTCGCCCAGGTGTCTCAGCCTTTCCTCTAAGTCGAGGAGCGGGTGTGGCGGAACCGGTAGACGCACGACTCTTAAAAAGTCGGGCTTTCTGAGCGTGTGGGTTCGAATCCCACCACCCGCATCCGCCGACCCGACACCCCTGGACCCGGGGGCCGGCGCGGCTCGCCCGGCAACCGATCTAAGATTCGTCACCATGCGTGTCCGTTCGGAAGAGGAACCAGAGCCTGACGAAGACCCCGGTGAAGAGTCGGCGGTCGCTGCACCTCCCGGCCCTATGGTGCCGGCGGTGGGGGCCGGAACACGCGAGGTCGAGTACCGCACGGAGCTCGTGACCGCGGCCCAGGTCGTCGACGGATCGACTCTGGCGGAGCAGCTGACCAAAGCCTCGGGCGACGGCTGGGACCTGGTCGAGATCATCCAGGCCGGTGATCGCTACGCGATCCTGTTCCGGCGACCGAAGACTTCGGACCGCGAGGCACGCCGGGTTGGCTTCCTGCCGCCACCGCGCTGAGGAGCGGCGACGGGCATCCAGCGGCGCCGGAGCGTGCTAGTCGTCGAGGATGACCCCGCGGTCCGGACCCTGGTTGGAGAGGTCTGCAGGCTCGAGGGTTATGACGTCGTGGAAGCGGGAACCGGAGGTCTGGGACTCCAGATCGCGAGCGGCGGCGAGCAGGACATCGTGCTGCTGGACTGGGTGCTGCCCGACGTCAGCGGGATCGAGGTCTGCCGCGAGTTGCGCCGGCGAGGGGCGGTCTGCCCGATCGTCATGCTGACCGGCCGCAGTGCCACGGTGGACGTGGTGGTCGGCCTGGAGGTGGGCGCGGACGACTACATCACCAAGCCGTTCGACGCTCGGGAGCTGACCGCCCGGCTGCGCGCCCACCTGCGCCGCGCGCACATGGAGCCCGAGGGCACGCGGTCGGGGGTGGTGAGGATCGGCGAGGTCGAGATCGACACCGAGGGCCGCCGGGTCCGGGTGGGCAAGAGCGAGGTGAAGCTCACGCTGACGGAGTTCAACCTGCTGACGCTGCTGGCGGCCAACCCGGGCCGTGTGCTCACGCGCTCACAGCTGCTCGAGAAGGTGTGGGGCTACCTCGCCGACGTGGACCATCATTCCGTGGACCCCCACGTTCAGCGCCTGCGTCGCAAGCTGCAGGCGCCCGGAAGGACGGGTATCGCCCTGGATGCGGTGCCCGGGTTGGGATACCGGCTCTCGACGAGGCAGGGCTAGGTGGGGGACGACCGTCCGATCGGCGTCTTCGACTCCGGGGCCGGCGGGCTCACCGTGCTCCGGGCGATCCGCGACCGGCTCCCGCTGGAGCGGACGATCTACGTCGGCGACCACCTGCACTTCCCATACGGTCCGCGCTACCAGCACGAGGTGAAGGGCTTCGCCTTCGACATCATCAGATACCTGGAATCCCGGGACGTGAAGCTGGTGGTGATCGCCTGCAACACCGCCACCGCGGCCGCGCTGAACCAGGCGCGGGAGGTCTTCGACGTTCCCATCGTGGGCGTCATCAGCCCGGGTGCGCAGGCCGCCGTCGAGGCCAGCCGCCGAGGGCTGGTGGGCGTGATCTCGACCGAGGGAACCAGGATGAGCCAGGAGTACCTGCACGCCATCAAGGAGATCGACCCCATGGTCGGCGTCTACCAGAAGGCCTGTCCGGATTTGGTGGACATCGTGGAGGCGGGGGAGGCCGATTCGCCGCGGGCTGAGGCGGCGCTGAGGCGCGACCTGGCCGAGATCGTGGACCTGCGCGTGGACGTGCTGGTGCTCGGCTGCACCCACTACCCGCTGCTGAAGCCTGCCATAGGCCGGGTCTACCCGGGAGCGTTCACGCTGGTCGACTCGGCCGCCACGACCGCCGCCATGGTCGAGCGCCGCCTGGACCACGCCCGCATGCGAGCTGAGACGGGGGACGGTGCGGCCGACCACGAGCTCCTGGTGACGGCGGTTCCCGACCGTTTCGCCGAGGTCGCCCAGATCCTGTTCGGCAGCCGGATCCCGGAAGTGCGGCAGATCAACCTCTGGGACTAGCCCAGCAGCCGTCTCTCTCAGGCATTATTTGCAGCCGTGTCCAAGCGACGAGTCCGGACAGCGACCCCGCAGCCGGAAGCCGAGCCGGCGCTCCCCATGAGGCCGATCCCGGCGATCGCCATCATGCTGCTGGTGGTCGCCCTCCTGGTGGCCGGCGGGATCGGCCTGGACCTCCTGCTTCGCCCGCAGCCGGCGGGCGCCTTCGCGGGCTGCAGGACGGCCGCCGAGCTCTCTCCCGGACAGTTCAAGGCGCCACCGCCGCTGTGCATCGACACCAAGAAGAACTACCGGGGCACGATCAAGACGACCAAGGGCGACTTCACCTTCGTCTTCCTCACCACGCTGGCACCCAAGACGGTCAACAACTTCATCGTGCTGGCCGTCAACGGCTACTTCGACGGCCTCACCTTCTTTCGCAGCGAGAGCTGGGTTGTTCAGTCCGGCGACCCGCTGAACAACGGGCGAGGGGGGCCCGGGTACACGCTGCCGCCCGAGCCGCCGCCGCCCAAGGACAAATGGGTGCCGGGAGCGATGGGGATGGCGCGCTTCCCCGGGGATGGGATCAGCGGGTCCCAGTTCTTCGTCCTCAAGACGGCGTGGCCGGGGGGCGACCCCACGGCGGTCTACAACCACTTCGCCACCGTCACCCTCGGTTTCGACGTCGTCGGCCAGATCTCGGCCGGCGACCGCATCCTCAGCGTCCAGATCCAGCGAGGTTGAGCGGGAGATACCCGGCGGGGCGGGTATAATCGCCGCCAGGTAGAGGAGAGACATGCTTCCTTTAGGGATCCACCCCGGTTTTCTGCTGATTCTTCTGATCATCGTCCTGATCGTCTTCGGTCCGGGCAAGCTTCCCGAGTTGGGCAGCGCCATCGGGCGTGGCATACGCGAGTTCCGGAAGGAGTCGGACAAGATCGTGGACGAGGTGCGCTCGTCCGCAACCGACAGGGAGAGCTCGCCCGCCGCACCCGCCGAGGTGAGGCCCACGGAGACTAGGCCGACGGTCGTCTCCGAGAAGCCCGCCGCCTCGACCGAGTCCGCCAGGGCCGAGACCGACCGCTAGAGCGGGGCGGTCAGACAATGGCCCTTCTGACCAGGGGCCGTGGCGCCCCCTCCGTCCCGAGCGATCCAGATGCCCGCATGTCGGTCATCGAGCACCTCGAGGCCCTTCGAAGGGCGCTCATCATCTCGGTCGCCGCCTGGAGCGTCGCCACCATCGTGGCCTGGTTCTTCTCCGCCACCGTGCTGGCGCTGCTGATCCACCGCTCCGGGTTGGAGAACGCGTTCTTCCTCAGTCCCACAGGCGCCTTCTTCCTGAGGTTCAAGGTTGCCCTCTACCTCGGGATCGTGGTGGCGGCGCCGGTGGTTTTCTGGCAGGCCTGGTGGTTCGTCAGCCCGGGCCTCTACCGCCACGAGAAGCGGGTCATCGTGCCGCTGATCGCGGCCACCAGCGTCTTCTTCCTGATGGGAGTCGGGTTCGCCCTCTTCGCGCTCCCGCTCTTCATGCGAGTGCTGCTGAGCTTCGCCCCGTCGGATCTCCACTTCCTACCCGTCGGAGACGAGCTGCTGAGCTTCATCCTGGCGCTGGCGATTGCATTCGGCATCGTCTTCGAGATGCCTGTCATCCTCTGGACGCTGGGAATGCTGCGGATCATCAGCACGCGCTGGCTGTACAAGAACCATGCCTACTGGATCGTCGGCCTGGGGCTGCTCGCCAACATCATGACCCCCGGGCTCGACCCCCTGACGCCTCTCATAGTGTTCGTTCCCCTTGTCATCTTCTGGGAGGCCACGGCCCTCCTGCTCAAGCTGAGCGGTCGCTGACGGTTGCGTCGCCCCGACGGCCGCGAGCGGCCCGATGAGCTGCGCCCCTTCAAGATCGAGCTAGGGGTCAACGCCCACGCCGAGGGTTCCGCGCTGGTGGAGATGGGCAGGACGCGCGTCTGGGTCACGGCCAGCGTCGAGGACCGCGTTCCCATGCACAGGCGGGGCAGCGGCCACGGCTGGGTCACGGCCGAGTACTCGATGCTTCCGCGCGCCACCCATGACCGCGGCCAGCGGGAGGCGAACAGCGGAAGGATCGGAGGGCGTACCCACGAGATCCAGCGGCTGATCGGCCGGTCGCTCCGGACCGTGGTCGACATGAAGGCCCTCGGCGAGCGGACGATAACGCTGGACTGCGACGTGCTCCAGGCCGACGGGGGCACCCGCACGGCCTCCATCACCGGGGCCTACTGCGCCCTTCACCAGGCGGTGAAGCGCATGCAGCAAGCGCGCATGCTGGGCTCCAACCCGCTGCGCAGCTATGTGGCGGCGGTGAGCGTCGGCATGGTTGAGGGCGAGAGCCGGCTCGACCTGGACTACGCCGAGGACTTCCTGGCCGAGACGGACATGAACGTCGTGATGATCGAGGACGGCCGCTTCATCGAGCTGCAGGCCACCGCGGAGAAGGAGCCGCTGAGCCGGCAGGAGCTCGACGAGCTCGTCGGCCTGGCCGGAACGGGCATCCGGGAGCTGATCACCTTCCAGAAGCGGGCGATCGCCGCGCTTGGATAGGGCGTCTCCTGCCCTCGACCGGCCCCCTGGCGCCGCGTTTACACGTCTTGGCTAGGCTCCTGATCGCCACCGGCAACGCCGGCAAGCTGCGCGAGTACGGCCGGCTCCTGGAGGGAAGCGGCCTGGAGCTCGACGGCCACGACTCGGACGTCGAGGAGGTCGGCGACACCTACCAGGCCAACGCGGCCTTGAAGGCGGAGGCTGTGGCAACGCTGACGGGCGAACCGGCTCTGGGTGACGACAGTGGGCTGGAGGTGAAGGCGCTGGGCGGATTTCCGGGTCTGCGGTCCGCGCGGCTGGCCGGCACCCAGGAGGAGCGCAACCGGATTCTCTTCGCCAGGCTGACGGCTGTACCCAGGCCCTGGCGGGCCCGTTTTGTGTGCGCCGTGGCTCTGGCCGTCCCCGGGCAGCCGACGCGCTGCTTCACCGGGGAGCGCTGGGGCGAGCTGGTCGATCCCCGGTCCGGAGGGCACGGCTTCGGATACGATCCGATCTTCCTCGTCCCCGCTGTAGGGAAGACCTTCGACGAGATGGAGCCGGCCGAGAAGGATCGCTGGAGCCACCGCGCCGCCGCCGTGCGCGCGCTGCTGGACAGCGGCGCGCTGCCAGGCGTGCGCTGAGCCCGCAGCCGGGGAATCACCAGGCCCGAGAAGGGCGACGGGTAAGCTTAGAGGCCGATCCGACAGCAGGAGCGATACGCCAGTTCAAAATGGCGGGCGGTGGCTTAGCCCGGCAAAGCGCCTGCTTTGGGAGCAGGAGACCGGCGGTTCGAATCCGCCCCGCCCGACCAGCCGGTTGCTGCCGAGGAGAACGATGAGCGAGCGGTTCGCTGCGATCGACCGTCACCTGGCGCAGCAGATGGGGGACCGGGTGGCCGAGCTGAGCGTCCTTTGCCGGGTCCCGAGCGTGTCGGCCCGGCACGAAGGAGTCGACGAGTGCGCGGTGCTCGTGGCCGACCTGCTTGCCGGGCGCGGCTTCAGCGCGGAGGTCATCTCCTCCGACGGACACCCGATCGTGC
>JALYYF010000234.1 GCA_030946725.1 Candidatus Dormiibacterota bacterium | reverse complement strand
GGGGCTGTCCCCGTGGCTACAGTGCGCTCCGGAGGAGTGCGGTCAGTTCCTCCGGGGTCGGGGTGCGCGGGGTGTTGAGTATCACCTCGTCGGCCAGCGCGTCTTCGACCAGCACTCCGATCAGCTCCGGAGTGCAGCCCAGCTCAGACAGTCTTTGCGGCAAGCCCACCTCGATTGCCACCGCCGCGGCGGCGGCGCCGGCCGTGGCGGCTGCCGTCGCCTTCGCCACCTCGGCATCGATCTCCGGGACCGCGGGCGCGTTGTAAGCCAAGACGTGGGGCAGGGCCACCGCCAGGGCCACCCCGTGCGGCACCCCGAGCCGGGCGCTGAGCGCGTGGCCGATGGCGTGGCACAGGCCAAGTCCGGTGGTGCCGAAGGCGAGACCGGCCATGTGGGCCGCCAGCAGCATCTGGCTGCGCGCCTCGAGGTCCCGGCCGTCGTCGACCGCGGCGGGAAGCCATCGCGAGACAACCCGAACCACCTCCATGGCGAGCGCGTGGGCGTAGGGGTTGGCACGGCGGGAGGCTAGCGACTCCAGGGCGTGAGTGAGCGCGTCCATCCCGGTGGCGGCGGTGGGTCCCGGCGGCAGCCCCAGTGTCAGCTGGGGGTCGAGGATGGTCGCTCTGGGGACCACGCTGGCGTTACCGACATAGAACTTCCGGTGCGCCTCCGGATCGTCGAAGACGCCGAATCCGTTGGTCTCCGCCCCGGTCCCCGCCGTCGTGGGCACGGCGATCACCGGCAGACCCGGAGCCGCGACCTCCAGGCGGTAGTCCAGCTCGCGGGGAGTCACGTCGTTGATGGCCGCCAGGGAGATGCCCTTGGCCGCGTCCAGAGCCGTGCCGCCGCCCAGACCCACAACCGCGGCGTCTCCGAACTCTCGCAGCGCGCTGCCGCCGGCCTCCAGCGTCCCGGTGTCCGGGTTTGGCCGGAGGCTGTCGTAGACCTCGTGTTCGATGCCGGCGTTGGCCAGGACTCTGGTGACGAGACCGGCCACGCCCGCGGCGACCACTCCCGGGTCGGTCACCACGAAAGCGCGCCGCTTACCGACCAGCTCCACGCACGCCGACAGCCGGGCGATCACGCCCCCGCCGAAGAACGTCGCGGAATTGGACGGAATCGTCAACTGCCGAGCCCACAGCGGCGGCCCTCCGCCGGTGCCGGTCATGCGACCCGGTACTGCTCCAGCGAGTCCAGGTCCGGGGTCACGCCCAGGCCCGGGCCTGGAGGCGGCGAGATGGTGCCGTCCGCCGCGATGTGGACCGGCTCCGGCAGGAGCCAGTCGCGTCGTTCGGCGCTCCAGGCCGGTGGGTCGAAGGGAACCTCGATGAACGGGCATGTCGACGTGGCCAGGGCCAGGTGCAGGTTGGCGACGAGACCGAGGCCGTTGGTCCAGGTATGGGGCGAGAAGGCGCGGCCGCAGAGGTCCGCGAGCATGGCGATGCGCCGGCAGCCGCCGATCCCGCCGGTGAGCACCGCGTCGGGCTGCACGACGTCGACGCCGCCGCGGATGATCAGGTCGCGCGCCTCGTGCACGCCGCGGACCATCTCGCCGGCCGCCAGCCGGATCCCGGTGCGTCCGCGCAGCAGCGCGTAGCCGTCGACGTCGTCGGTGCGCAGGGGCTCCTCCAGCCAGTACACGTCGAGCCGCTCCAGCTCGCGGGCGCAGGCGGTCGCGGTGGCCACGTCCCAGAGCGGCCGCCGGTCGCCCGCCATCCGCCAGCCCTGGTTCGCGTCGACCATGATCTCCATCGCCGAACCGACGGCCGCCCGGACCTGCTCGACGACCTCCAGGTCGCGGTGCCAGTCCTCGTGGTGGAAGCGAATCTTGACCGCCCGGACGCCGCCCTCTCGCATTTCGAGAACGCGCCGCACACGCTCGGCTGGATCGACGCGCTCTCCGCTGGAGGCGTAGGCCAGGAGCCGCTCCGAGCGTCCTCCGAGCAGCTTCCAGAGTGGCTGCTGGAGGGCGCGCCCGGCCAGGTCCCAGGCCGCGACCTCCACCGTCCAGGGGCGCCCGCCGTGGAAGTCGACGGTCTCGCAGATCTCGCGCACCACCTCCGTGCGGAGCGGATCGGTGCCGACCAGCAGCTTCTCGAGCAGCGCACGGTCGGGCAGCGAGGCGCCACTGGCGAAGCCGCAGACTCCCTCGTCGGAGTGCACGATGGTGAGGGTCTCGTCGAGCCGGTCGCGGGGGACCGGGTCCCAGGCGGCCGTGAAGGGGGGGTCGAGGGGCACCAGGTAGCGGCGCGCCTCGATGGCGGCTATCCGCAACTGGTTAGGACCCCCTCCCTACCCTCCCCGCAAGGGGGAGGGAGAGAAAGGAGCTCACTGCGCCGGTGGCTCAGGGGCTCCCGCCGGCTCCGCAGCAGCCCTCACGGGCGGCGCGCTGCCGGCCTTCTGAATCTCGCGCAGGTCCTCGATGGGGATGTGGCAGCGGATGAAGTGGCCCGGTTCCCGCTCGAACAGCGGCGGTTCCTCGTTCACGCAGATGTCGCCGAGGAAGCGCGGGCAGCGGGTGTGGAAGACGCAGCCCGAGGGCGGGTTGGCCGCGCTCGGGATCTCCCCCTCGAGACGGATGCGGGTCTTGGCCTCTCCGTGCAGGATCGGAGCCGCCGACAGCAGCGCCTCGGTGTACGGGTGATGGGGACCACTGAACACGGTCTCGGCGTCGCCCACCTCCATCAACCGGCCCAGGTACAGCACCGCGATCCGGTCCGACAGGTAGCGCACCACGCCGAGGTCATGCGAGATAAAGAGGTAGCTGACGCCCTTGGAGCGCTGCAGGTCGACCAGCAGGTTCAGGATCGCGGCCTGAACCGAGACGTCCAGCGCCGAGGTCGGCTCGTCGCAGATGACGACTCTGGGATCGCCGGCAAACGCGCGTGCAATTGCGACGCGCTGCTTGAGGCCACCTGAGAGCTGCTCCGGCCGCGAATCCAGGACCGAGCGGTCCAGGCGTACCGAGTTCGCCAGCTCGACAAGCCTCTCCTCCCGCCGCCGGCCCGTGAATGAGAGGAGCTTGGTCACCGCCCGGCCGATGATCCGGCGGATCGAGTGCCGGCGGTTCAAGGAGGCCCCCGGGTTCTGGAACACGATCTGGATGGCGCGAATCTGGTCCTGCTCCCGACCTCCGACCTTCACCGCCAGCGTCCTGCCGTCGTACTCCATGTCCGCGCCGGGGTCGGGCTGGAGAAGCCCCAACACGACCTTGGCGAGCGTCGACTTGCCGCTCCCCGACTCCCCGACCAGCCCCAGCGCCTCGCCGGGCGCTATCCGCAGGCTGACGTCGACCAGGCCCTGGATCTGCTGGCCCTCCTGCCGGAAGGTCTTGCTCACGTTCACCAGCTGGATCAGCGGGTGTCCGTTGGATGCGACCACTCGCTGCAGGCCGGGCAGGGTGGGGGGCGTGACCCGCGGGAGGGTGCTCGCCTCTTCGTGGCGGAAGCAGCGGCTGGTGTGGCCGGGACCGGCATCGAAGAGGGGTGGGTACTCCTTGCGGCAGATGTCGATCGCAAGCGCGCAGCGGTCCGCGTAGACGCAGTGATCGGTGGTGGCACCGATTGGCGGAGGCAGGCCGGGGATGGTGTCCAGCAGTCCCGCGTCCTTGCGGGACCCCCATTTCGGCACGCAGCGGAGCAGCCCCACCGTGTAGGGATGCCGCGGATCGTCGAAGACGGTCTGCGCGTCACCCTCTTCGACCAGCCGTCCGGCGTAGAGAACGCCCACTCGCTCGCACATCCGGGCGATCACGCCCAGGTTGTGGCTGATGAAGAGGAGGGTGGTGTTGAACTCCTTGCGGAGCCCCTTGATGAGGTCCAGCACCTCGGCCTCGACGGTGGCGTCGAGGGCGGTGGTGGGCTCGTCGAGGATCAGCAGCTCGGGGTTGGGCGCGAGCGCCATGGCGATGACCACGCGCTGCTGCATGCCGCCGGAGAGCTGGTGCGGAAAGCGGTCCATGACGCGCCCGGGGTCGGAGATGCGGACCTTCTCGAGCATTCCGCGGGCCCGATCCTTCGCCTCCGAGCCATGGACTCCGCCGATCCGGAAGACCTCGGCCACCTGCTCGCCCACCCGAATGGATGGGTTCAGCGCCGCACCCGGGTTCTGATAGACCATCGAGACGGTGCTGGAGCGGAGGCGCCGCAGTTCGGACATTCTCATCTTGACCAGGTCTCGCCCGAGCACACGCACCGCGCCAGACGTGATGCGACCGTTGCGCGGCAGGTAGCGCACGGCCGCGAACGCGATGGTCGACTTGCCGCATCCGGACTCGCCGACCAGTCCGAAGGACTCGTTACGCCCGATGCTGAAGGAGACCCCGTGGATCGCCTGCTTGTCGGATCCTCTCACGCGGAAGCTGATGTGGAGGTCGTCCACCTCGAGTACCGGCTCGGCCGCCCTGGCCGCCGGGGCCACCGCCTGCTCTGCCTGCGTCATCGCTCGAAGGCCTGGGAGATGGCGTCCGAAGCCAGGTTGACCCCGACCACCAGGGTGGCGATGGCGAGCGCCGGGAAGAGCACCGGCCACCACAGCCCACCGGAGATGAAGGCGTAGTGCTCGAAGATGCTGAGCCCCCAGTCCGGCGCCGGCGGCTGAATCCCGAAGCCGAGGAAGGTCAGCGTGACGATGGCGAAGATCGCGTAGCCGAGCCGGACCGTGAACTCGACGAGGATGGGCGGCAGGACGTTGGGAAGCAGCTCGACGAACATGATGTAGGGAGCGTGCTCCTGGCGCAGCTTCGCCGCCTGGACGTACTCCTGCCCCCGCTCAGCCAGCACGGCGGCTCTCACAGTGCGGGCGATGATCGGCGTGAACACGATGCCGATGACCAGGATCACGGCCAGGGTCGAGGGACCAAGGGCCACGAGGAAGAGCAGGCCGAGGATCACCAGGGGCAAGGCGAGAAAGGCGTCGACCAGCCGCATCAGCGTCTCGTCGACGATGCCGCCGAAGTAGCCGGTGACCAGGCCGAGCGCGGTTCCCGCGATGGTGCCCAGCAGCGTCGCCAGCGGCGCCACCACCAGGATGCCGCGAGCTCCGGCGATGACCCGCGAGAAGACGTCACGGCCGAGCCGGTCCGTCCCGAACAGGTGCTCCGGCGAAGGCGAGCGAAGGCGCTGCAAAGGATTCGTGACGAAGGGATCCTGCGGCGTGAGGTGCGTGTATCCGATCGCGCAGATCACCCAGATCAGGACCAGAAAGATGCCCACGATGAAGGTGGGCGACCTGAGGAGCAGCCGGTAGCGCTCCCGACGGGCGGACTTCCGCTGCTCGACTGCCGCCTCGGCGCCCTCGATCGGGACTGCGATCGTGCTCATTCGGCGCCGCCGTAGCGAATGCGGGGGTTGAGCAGCGAATAGATGATGTCGGCGAGCAGAGTCGCCGTCAGATAGATGACCCCGACCACCATCACGCCGGCCTGTATCAGCGGGAAGTCCTTCTGTGAAACCGCGGTGTAGAGCAGCTGGCCGATCCCGTTGTAGTTGAAGATGAACTCGATCACGACCAGGCCGCCGATCAGGTACCCGGTCTGGGTGGCGACCACCGCGATCGTCGGCAGCAGCGCGTTGCGCAGCACGTGCCTCCGTATCACCGTCCCGCGGGTGAGTCCCTTCAGGTAGGCCGTACGCGTGTAGTCGGCGTCCAGCGCATCGTTCATCCCTGCCCTCGTGATGCGGGCGATGTAGCCGAAGAGCACGAAGACCAATGGGAGGGACGGCATGATCAGGTAGTAGATCTGTGTGAGCGGACCGCTGCCGGCGGGCGCGGTAGCGCTGATCGGAAAGATGCGCAGCGTGATCCCGAAGAGCAGGATCAGCACGATCCCGGTGACGAACTCCGGCATGGCGACACCGGAGAGGCCGGTGACCGAGATGAAGCGGTCCAGGAACTTGTCACGGTTCAGGGACGCCACGATGCCGCCCAGAATGCCCAGCGGGACGACGATGACGAAGGCCACGGCGCCCAGCTTGAGCGAGTTCAGGACCGCCCTCCGCAGGAGGTCTCCGACCGGCTGACGGAATGACAGTGAGTTGCCGAAGTCACCGTGCAGCGCGCCCCCCAACCAGCTGAGGTACTGGACGACGAGGGGCCGGTCGACGCCCAGCTGATGGTTGAGCGCGGCGACCGCCCGGGGGTCGGCGAACGGACCCAGGATGCGGCGGCCAACGTCCCCCGGGAGGACGTTGGCCATCAGGAACACGATGATCGACAGCAGGAAGAGGGTGATCAGCGCCAGACCGACCCGCCGCAGCAGGAACCTGGCCATGAACCCTCCTGCCTAGGCCTTGATGCCTGTCTTGCGGAGGTCCAGCTGCCCGTATCCCGTGATTTCGACGTTGGCGATGTTGGAGCGGACGCCTCCCAGGGTGTCGTAGTTGTAGGCGAAGATGATCGGCGTCTCGTCGAGCAGCAGGTTCTCGATCTGGGCCGCCAGCTTCTTCTGCGTCTGCAGGTCGACGGCGGCCACGTACTGCCTGACCAGGTCGTCGTACTGCGGGTTCTTGAAGTGGGCGGAGTTCCAGGTCCCGGTGCTCACCAGCGGCGCTCCCAGGTAGACATTTGGGACACCGCGGTGGCCGTAGTCGGTGATGCCCATCACCGAGTCGAGCCAGGGGGACTTCCCGAAGACCGCATCGCCGTAATAGGTGCTGGAGTCCGTGATGTTCAGCGTGATGGTGCCGCCGATCTTCTTCACCGAGCTCTGGATGAGCTGGGCGTAGTCCGGGATCTCGTAGTCCTTCCAGGTGGACAGCGTCACCGCGAAGTTGGTCTTCCCGGCCGCGGCGAGGAGCTGCTTGGCCTTGTCCAGGTTCTGGGTGCGCTGAGCCACCGCGGTGTCCGTCGAGGGGTAGAGCTTGAAGAACGGCGAGTCGTTGGCGATCTGCGCCTTGCCGTTGAGCAGGCCCTGCACCAGATCCGGACGGCTGAGGGAGAGCGCCACGGCCTGCCGCACTCTCTTGTCCGTGAAGGGCTCCATGTCGGTACGCATGTGCACCTGCCGGTGCGCGGCGGCCTTGACGTCGATGACGTTGACGTTCTGGTCTGTGAAGAGTGCCTGGCCTCCGGAGGCGGAGAAGTGGTTGACGACCTGCACGCTGTTTCCCTGCAAGGCCAGGACGCGAGGCTGCTCTTCGGCGATGAACTTCCAGTCCACGGCATCCAGGGCCGGGGTGTTCGCCTTGTCCCAGTAGCTCGGGTTGCGGACCGTCGACATCCCCTGGCCGGTCTGGAAGCTGGTGACCTTCCAGGGGCCGGTCCCGATGAACGCCTTGTCTCCCTTCTCGAAGTTGCCGTTGTAGGTCTTGGGCAGGATGATCAGGTTGTAGTTGTCCGAGCTGACCAGATAGGGGAAGTTGCCGTTCGGTGCGTCGAGGGTGAACTGCACCGTGGAGGCGTCGGTGGCCTTGGCGCCGCCCTTGGTGAGCACTCCCTTGAAGACGGAGAGGGCGTTGGAGCCGTTAGCCGGGTCCGCGTGCATGTTCACAGTGGCCGCCACGTCATCGGCGGTCATCGGCGTCCCGTCGTTGAAGGTGACGTTCTGTCTGATCTTGAACGTCCACACGGAGCCGTCGGAGTTCGCCGACCAGCTCTCCGCCAGGCGCGGCTGCAGCTTCAGGTTGGCATCGGAGAAGGCCAAGTACTCACCCATCTGGAAGAGCACGACCAGGCCGCCTTCGTCCCCGACCTTGAACGGGTCGACAGCGTGGGCTGGGGTTATCAGGCCGACGGTGATCTTGCCGCCCTTCTTCACGCTGGTCGAGCTGGAGTTGGAGGACGTCCCGCCCGACGGCGCGTTGCCACCGCAGGCGGCGATGAAAGAGAGCAGTGGAAGGCTCAGGCCCACCACCGAGCCGGCGCGAACGAACTCGCGCCGGGATATGTGGCCGGAGAAGAACTCGTCGATGACGTGGTTCTCCAGCTCCGACCGGTTCCGCCGGATCCGGTCGACGCGCCGCTGGATCTCGTCGTGCATGTTACCTCTACCTCCGTGGCCGCTAGGTCGGCGGACGGGCCGCCTCCACACACGCCGACTCAGCGTGGCGCACCCCACGTCACTACCGCTTCACGATTGAGTGACCGTTCCGCTGGCGGATTGCCGGTCAAGATTTGAAATCTATGCCACACTGGCCGGACCTTGTCAAGCTGCCTAGAGCACGTGCTCCAGGCCTATGCCAACATGGAAGAGTTCAAGTTTATCGGAATGATGTTCCGCATGGGGAACGAGCCATGACGATCGATTCGGCGCCCTCGACACTCGGGCCGCCGGCAGACGGTCTCCACTCACCGGGCGTGCACACGGCTCTGTCGGTGCTCGAGGCGCTGGTTGTCGAGACTCCCCTCGGCCTCGGCGAGCTCGCCTCGCGCCTGCGCGTCCCCAAGAGCTCTCTGTCAAGAGTGTGCTCCGTCCTGATCCGCCGTGGCTGGGTGATCCGCGATTCCGCCGGCCGTTACGACCTCGGCATCCGAGCCATCGGACTGTCGGCCTACGCCAGCGAGTATCCACTGATCAGGGCCTTCCGGGTGGTCGCCCCCGACCTGCTGGCGAAGTACAACGAGACGGTCTGTCTGGCGGTGCTCGACGGAGACCACTCCACGTTCGTCGCGGTGGAGGACAGCTCCCACCCGGTGCGGCTGGTGACGCACGTCGGCAACAGGACGCCGGCGTTCGCCTCCTCCAGCGGCCGCGCGATCCTGGCCGATCGAGCGGCGCACGTGGTGGCCGCGGAGTACGCCGGCCAGGCTCTGGTCACGCCGACAGGCCGGCGGCTGCGCGGCGTCGAGGAGCTGCTGGAGATGCTCGAGGCGGTGCGCCGCGACGGCTACGCCGAGAACCGGGAGGAGACCGCGATCGGTCTTCACGCCATGTCCGTCCCCATCCGCAACGGGGCCGGCGCCGTCCTCGCGGCGCTCACCGTCTGCGTGCC
>JALYYF010000183.1 GCA_030946725.1 Candidatus Dormiibacterota bacterium | reverse complement strand
CTCCAGCTCCCCGACCGCTCGGAGGTGAGAGCCTCGGTGATCGAGTTCCTCCTGGAGGGCCTGCACCTGAACAAGCGCCTCAACAAAGACGAACTGGACGGAAAGGCGCTCTACCGCCGGTAGACGGAAAACCGGCTCTCTCCCTCCCCCTTGCGGGGAGGGTCAGGGAGGGGGTCCCAGCGGCTGCGGGCTCGAGACGGCCGTGGGCAGTAGGCCGGCGACCCCCTTCCCCGGCCCCCCCTCCCCCGGCCTGCGGCCGGGTACTCCCCCGACTTCTCGGGGGAGAGAGTTGCGCGGCATGGCTGAGGCCGAGCCGGACCAGATGGTTGGCTTGCATGCCCCCACCCATACCCAGTGGACCGGGTGAGGATCCCCGGCCCGCGCCAGGCTAGGGCTTCTGCTGCAGGAAGACCCAGGTGAAGCCGAAAACCAGCACCACGAAGAGCACGACGAGCAGCATCTCGACCCGGAGTGCAAGCCTCACGAGCCGCCGCGCCTTCCGCGTCCTCTCCCCGCAGACCTCACAGTAGGCGGCTCCCGGCGCGAGGGGCGCCTTGCAGCGGTCGCAGTTGGTTTGTTCCGTGGCGGTGGCCATATGCCGAGTATGCCCAATCGTCGCTCGCTCTACTCTTCAGAACGTGGCTGAGGAGATCGCGCCCCGCACCGAGGACATCGTGGCACTGCTGGCCTGCGTTCCCGAGCGCATCGGCGACCTGATAGCCATCCTCGACGATCCCCGCCTCGACTACCGCCACGCGCCGGCCTTTCCGACGCTGCGCGAGGTCGTCGCCCACGTCTGCCAGGCCGGCTCCGAAGTGGACGGGCTGCTGCGCCGGGCATACCTCGACCACCAGCGCGAGCTGGCGGTTCGCGCCTCCATCGACCCCACCCTGGAGAGCGCCCTGGCGACGCCGCTGGCCGAACAGCTCCAGCGCTTCGCGCGCGTCCGCCGGCGCACCGTGGACCTGCTCCGTGGACTCTCGGAGCCGGACTGGCGGCAGGAGGTGATCGACCCGCAGCAGGGTGAGCTGACGCTGTTCCAGGTCTGCAGCCAGGTGGCCCAGCATGAGCTCGCCCACCTCTCCCAGCTCCGGAACCTGACGGCTCTGCTTCCGGAGCCGTAGCCGGGCCGGATATGGCTCGGCGGTCGCCCGGCTGACCGCGAAAAAACTCGTCCAAGAGGCGCCCCCGGCCGCCCTGAACCGGGTATCGTCGAGTGCAGAGCCGAGCACGAACCCGACTTCGCGCCTTGCCCGGCCTCGCCTCATCCCCATCTCTTCCGCCTGCCATGAACACCGCATCGAACTCGAGACCGAAATTCGAGCTCAGCCCGGTTCAGCTGATCGCTGGCTGCCTGGCCGCGGTGACGGCCGCCGTGCTGGCCTCCTTCTTCGGCGTGGCCGGGACCATCATCGGCACGGCGCTGGGCAGCATCGTCGGGACGGCCGGCACCGCCCTCTACACCCACTCGATACGAACCACCCAGGCCCGGCTCCACACCATCCGCACCCACGGAGAGCCGCAAGAGCCGGTCATCAAGCTGCCCGGCCACGCCGGCGTGAGTGCCCACGGCCCCGGCCGGCCCCAGGCCCACACCGGTTGGCAGGACTACCTCCGCCGCAACTGGGTGATGATCGCGGTCGCCGCCGCCGCGGCCTTCGTCATCGCCATGACGGTCGTGACGGGCGTGGAGGCCACCGCCCGCAAGCAGCTCTGGGCGATAGTCACCGGGCACAGCCAGCCGGCCGGACCCACCACGACGTTGGGGGGCGTGGTCGGGGGAGTGTCCGCCCAGCCGAGCCCAACCGCTGAGCCCTCCAGCAATCCTTCTCCCGGCGCGCCCGCGGCCGCTCCCACGTCGGCGCCGGGGCGCGCCACGCCAACACCGTCGAGCTCGCCGACACCCACCGCGATTCCGACCGCGCCGACGCCCCCGACCGCCTCACCCTGAGGCTTCCGCCCCGCGCAGCTCCCTGCGCAGCTCGGCCGCGCGGCCGGCCGAGATGGCTTCGCGAATGCGCACCATGAGGCGGGCCGTGAAGGCGAGGTTGTGCTCGGCGGCCAGGCTGATGCCAAGCATCTCGCCGGCGCGGAACAGGTGGTGAAGGTAGGCTCTGCCGAAGCGGCCGCAGGCCGCGCAGGGGCAGCCTTCTTCGATCGGGCGGTCCTCACCCCGCCGCTCTGCCTTGAAGAGGTCCAGCCGGGAGCGCGGCAGCCCCGCCACCAGCGCCTGGCCATGCCTGGCGATGCGGGTGGGCATCGCGCAGTCGAAGGTGTCGATGCCGCGCAGGGCGCCCTCGACCAGGTCGTCCGGCTCACCCACACCGAGGAGGTGCCGAGGCCGCTCCGGCGGCAGAAGAGGACAGACCAGGTCGACCAGGCGGTACCAGTCCTCCTTGGTCTCCCCCAGGCAGTCGCCGATCCCGAAGCCGGAGAAGGGCAGGGCGGCGATGGCGTCGGCGCTGAACCGTCTCAGCTCGGGATAGACGCCTCCGTGGACGATGCCGAAGAGGGCCTGCCGCTCGTCCATTCCCAGTGCTTCGAAGGCGTCCAGGCAGCGCCGGGCCCAGCGGGCGTTCCTCTCCGTGGCCGCCCTGGTGTACTCGGCCGGCACGTGGAAGGGCGTGCACTCGTCCAGACAGAAGAGCAGGTCCGCGCCGAGCGACCTCTGGAGGGCCATGTTGCTCTCCGGGGTGAAGCGGTGGCGGCTGCCGTCCAGGTAGGAGCGGAACTCCGCGCCCTCTTCGTCCACGCGCACCGCGTCGACCGGGTCGCCCTCTGCCGGCGGCAGCCGGCGGCGCCCCTTGACCTCGTCGGCCACCTGTCCGTGGCGAAGGCTGAAGATCTGGAAGCCGCCGGAATCGGTGGCCAGCACGCCCGGCCACCCCATGAAGCGGTGCAGGCCCCCGGCGGCCTCGACCAGCTCCGGGCCGGGCTGGATCGTCAGGTGGTAGGCGTTGCAGATCAATGAGCGAATCCCGGCCGCCCAGGCGGCGTCCGGTGCCACCCCCTTCAGTGCGG
Source organism: Candidatus Dormiibacterota bacterium (assembly GCA_030946725.1). Classification (GTDB taxonomy): domain Bacteria; phylum Chloroflexota; class Dormibacteria; order Dormibacterales; family Dormibacteraceae; genus Nephthysia. The sequence continues at coordinate 202 of JALYYF010000183.1, read as the reverse complement.
CTCGCGTGGCGACGGCGAAGAAGGCCGGCGTCTCGAGCTCGCCATGGTCGGTGCGGATGAGGCCGCGGCGGGCGGTGCCGTCGGTGGCCAGAACCTGAAACTCGAACATCCCGGGCAGATGCTACTGAGGCCCCCCGCCGACGCGGCCCTGAACTGAAGAAGCTACACATCACGCGGCCATCCTAGCGAACGCACGTTCGGG
>JALYYF010000180.1 GCA_030946725.1 Candidatus Dormiibacterota bacterium | reverse complement strand
GGCTGACCGAGGTTGCCGTCGGGCCGGGGGAGCGCACCCATGAGGGCCTGTGCGATCGCCTCCAGCGAGGCCAGCCCGCAGCCGCCCAGGAAGGCCGTGACCACACGCCGGCGCTCGCCCAACCAGGCGGCGCCACACAGCAGGCCGAGGTACGCCAGGCGCATCGGCAGCGACTCGTAGCGGCCGTAGGCGCCGACCAGGGTAAGGTTGGGCGCGACGGACAGCGCCCCGGCAAGAAGGGCCGCCACGGCCACCGCCACCGCTGGCGGTCCGAGCCGGCCCAGCGACCTCCGGCCCCGGGTCAGCCCGGCCCCGAAGACGGCGGCGCCGCCCACCAGGGCCAGTGCCGCTCGGGGGAGGATGAAGCCGTCGATGGCCACGGGTACGAAAAGAACCGGCAGCAAACCCGCGACGGCTGGCGGCAGCCATCTGCCGACGGCCTCGGATCGAATTGAAATTCGACCCTGGCGGAGTGAAATCCCGGGCAAAGGTTGGGCGTTATAGTAGGTGGCGGAGGTCTCTTGGGCCTTCGAAAAAGTTGGATCGAGAGGAGGTGCCCCGCCACACCTAGCCCGGACAGGAGGAGACCCCGAACTTGTACCCCTTCGAAAGGTTCACCGAGCGAGCGAAGAAGGTCCTGACGCTCGCCCAGGAAGAAGCCGAAAGATCACATCACAGCTATATCGGGACCGAGCACCTCCTGCTTGGGTTGCTCAGAGAAGGTGAAGGCCTCGCCGCCAAGGTTCTGAACAACCTCGGCGTCGAGATCGGCAAGGTCCGCCAGACGATCGAGTCCGTGCTCGGTCGGAACGAGCGGATCATCATCCAGCAGATCATTCCCACCTCGCGCGTCAAGAAGGTGATCGAGATCTCCTTCGAGGAAGCGCGGCGCATGGGGCACAACTACGTGGGCACCGAGCATCTGCTGCTCGGCCTGCTCATTGAAGGCGAGGGAATCGCCGCCCACGTCCTCGAGGACCTGGGCGCGACCCTGGACAAGGTCCGCGCCGAGATCGAGCGCCTGCTCCACGACTCCACGGTGGAGGACTCGGAACCGGCGCCGAAGAAGCCCTCGAAGACCCCGCTGCTCGACCAGTTCGGGCGCGACCTGACGGACATGGCCCGCAAGAACTCCCTCGACCCGGTGATCGGGCGCGAGATGGAGATCGAGCGGGTGATCCAGATCCTGAGTCGCCGGACCAAGAACAACCCGGCGCTGATCGGCGAGCCCGGCGTGGGCAAGACTGCGATCGCCGAAGGGTTGGCTCAGCAGATCGTCCTTGGGAACGTCCCCGAGTCGCTGATGAACAAGCGGGTCCTGACGCTGGACATGGGCGCTCTCGTTGCCGGGACCAAGTACCGCGGCGAGTTCGAGGAGCGCCTGAAGAAGATCCTGGACGAGATCCGCTCCAGCAAAGAGGTCGTGCTCTTCATCGACGAGCTGCACACCCTGGTCGGTGCCGGGGCGGCGGAAGGGGCCATCGACGCCGCCAACATCCTGAAGCCGGCGCTTGCCCGCGGCGAGATCCAGTGCATCGGCGCCACCACCCTCAATGAGTACCGCAAGTACATCGAGAAGGACGCCGCGCTCGAGCGCAGGTTCCAACCGGTCTTCGTGGACCAGCCCACGCTGCCCGAGACGGTAGACATCCTCCACGGGGTCAAGGCTCTCTACGAGAAGCACCACCGGGTCGCCATCACCGAGGCCGCCGTGCGCAGCGCGGCCGTCCTCAGCGACAGGTACGTCTCCGACCGGGCCCTGCCCGACAAGGCCATCGACCTCATCGACGAGGCGAGCGCCCGGGTCCGCATGAAGCTGACCACGACCCCCGACGACCTGAAGGAGCTGCAGAAGGAGATCAAGCGGCTCCAGGGCGAGAAGGAGGACTCGATCGGCCAGCAGGACTACGAGACCGCGGCGATGATCCGCGAGAAGGAGAAGAAGCTCAAGGAGCGGTACGCGCAGAAGGAATCGGCCTGGCGCGACAAGCTCGGCGAGACCATCCCCGACGTCACCGAGGAGGACATCGCGACCATCGTGGCGTCCTGGACCGGGGTCCCCGTCTCTCGACTGGTCGAGGAGGAGACTTCCCGGCTGCTCCGCATGGAAGAGGAGCTGCACAGGCGCGTCATCGGGCAGGACGAGGCGATAAAGACGATTTCACAGGCGGTGCGGCGGGCCCGGGCGGGCCTCAAGGATCCGCGCCGTCCGATCGGATCGTTCATCTTCCTGGGTCCCACCGGAGTGGGCAAGACGGAGCTGGCGCGGGCGCTGGCCGAGTTCATGTTCGACTCCGAGGACGCCCTGATCAGGCTCGACATGTCGGAGTTCATGGAGCGGCACACGACGGCCCGGCTGGTCGGTTCGCCGCCGGGATACGTGGGCTACGACGAGGGCGGCCAGCTGACCGAGGCGGTTCGCCGCCGGCCTTACTCGGTGATCCTGCTCGACGAGATCGAGAAAGCGCACCCCGAGGTCTT
>JALYYF010000132.1 GCA_030946725.1 Candidatus Dormiibacterota bacterium | reverse complement strand
CCGACATGGCGACCGAGGTCGAGCTGGCCCGCCTGGCCACCTATCGCGCCGCGATGGCCTACGCAGGCTCCTCGAACAGCACGAGTGAGGTGCAGCGACTGGCCGCCATGGCCAAGCTCTTCGCCTCCGAGACTTCCAAACGAGCCGCCGACCAGGCTGTCCAGATCCACGGCGGCTACGGCTTCATAGAGGACTACCCGGTCGCCCGCTACTGGCGCGACGCCAAGATCAACGAGATAGGCGAAGGCACCTCAGAGATCCAGAGAATCCTGATAGCGCGCGAACTCGGCTGCTGAGTGCGCGTAAATCTCCCTCCCCCTTGCCTTGCGGGGAGGGCAGGGAGGGGGTCCTTCCGGGGTCCCTACTCGTCCGGAACGTCTTCCAACTTGGGCGTCAGTTCACAGACCCAGCGCCCGTCGTCCAAACGCCGGATGAAGCGGCTGTAGCCCGCGTTGCGGGCGACGTTCAGGAACTGTTCGGGGGTGATCAGGGTCCGCAGCCGCGCCAGGTCGGCATAGCTCGGGTCGCGCATGATGCCGCCTACCACTCCTGACAGCTCGCGCCACTGGCCTTCGCTGAGCGGTTCGCCGTAGCCCGAGATGGTGACCAGGAGGGCGGCTGTCGAGCCGGTGATCGTCTCGGGCAGGATGCGCTCCTGCTTCGCCCGGGCGATGATCTCCCGGCCCTGCTCGATAATTGCGGCGATCCGGTCCCGGCGCACCCCGATGATGTCGCGGCCGCTGCCGACGGTCGTGCCTTCGAGGTACCTGGGCCCAGCTTCCATGAATATAGAAGAGATATTTTAGGTCCGGATGAGGCTGGAACCGGGCCCGGGCCACCGCGCCCTGCGCGATACGGTGCGGGAATTCGCCCAGTCCACCGTCAAGGAACACGCCGCGGAAGTCGACCGCGACCACCGGTTCCCCGCCGAATCCATCGCGGCCGCGGCCCGGCTCGACCTGATGGGAATGCTCGTGCCGCGAGAGTATGGAGGCGCCGGTTTCGACCATCTCGGCTTCACCCTCTGCGTGGACGAGCTGGCCCAGGCCTGCGCCAGCACGGCCGTGATCGTGGACGTCCACAACTCGGTGGCGACTGAGCCGATCGTGCTCTTCGGCTCCCCGGAGCAGAAGCGGGAGTGGCTGCCGCGGCTGGCCAGCGGTGAGGTGCTGGGCGCCTTCGCGCTGACGGAGCCGTCGGCGGGCTCGGACGCCGCCGGCCTGAACACCATCGCCCGCCGGCACGGCCGTGAGTGGGTGCTCAAAGGACGCAAGGTGTTCATCAGCAACGTCGGCGTGGCGGGCATGTACCTGGTCTTTGCCCGCACGGGGCCCGGGGAGCGCGCCGCCGGAGTCAGCGCCTTCATCGTTCCCGCTGACGCCGACGGCGTCCAGGTCGGCCAGATCTTCGACAAGATGGGCCTGCACGGGTCCGTGACCGGGGAACTGGTGCTCGAAGAGGCCCGCGTGCCCCAGGCCAATCTGCTCGACGTCGAGGGCGGCGGCTTCAGGATCGCCATGAGGGCCCTGGACTCGGGCCGCATCGGGATCTCCGGCCAGGCGATGGGGATCGCCGCGGCCGCGCTCGCGGAGGCTGTCGAGCACGCCCGCGGGCAGGAGGAGTTCGGAGAGGCGGCGAGCTCCGACGAAGGGGTCCGGTTCATGCTCGCCGACATGGCGACCAGGCTGACGGCCGGGCGGCAGATGGCATACCACGCGGCCTGGCTCTGCGCGGCCGGGAAGCCATTCACGACGGAGGCCTCCATGGCCAAGCTCTTCTGCACAGATGCCGCCATGTCGATCGCGACCGACGCCGTCCAGCTTGCGGGAGACCATGGCTACGGGGTCGAGCATCCCTTCGAGCGCCACTTCCGGGACGCCAAGGCGCTGCAGATCTACGAAGGCACCAATCAGGTCCAGCGGCTCGTGATCGCCCGGCAGCTGCTGGCCTGACCGGCCCCGCGGAGAGGGCCGGCAGCGGGAATCCGGCCTCGCGTGGCAAGGTAGTCCGGCCGCTGTGGACGGCTTTATGGCTCGCGGGTAAGCAAGCGCAGGAGTTGCGGGTATGACGTCACTTCAGAGTCCTCTGGAAACAGCCGATGCCCCCGAGCAGCGCAGGGACGCTACTCCGCGCGGCACGCCGCCCGAACGGTCGACCGGGGAGCGGGCCCGCAGGCTGGCAGTCGTCCTCATGGTCCTCGCCCTGGCGGCGAGCCCTGCCTACGTCCTGCGACCTCACCTCGGGCCGTTTCCGACCACGCTCCTGGAGATCGTCCTCATGCCGGCGCTGGCCGTCGGGCTCTACGCCTTCCGCGACCGGCTCCCCTGGGCCAACCCGCTCCTCTTGCCGGCGCTTCTCCTGCTCGTCGCGGCAGTCCTGGACTCCATGTTCGCACCCGACCGCCGCGCCGCCTTCGGGCTCCTCAAGGCGTACTTTGTGGAGCCGATCGTGGCCGGCCTGGTCGTGGCGGCGATGGCTCGAAGCCGGTCCCGTGCTCGCCTCCTGCTCGCCGGGCTAGGGGTGGCAGGCAGCATCGTCGCGGTCGCGAACATCGTGGTGGCGGTCCGCGGGCTGCTCACGCACAGCTTCAGCCTGGTGACCCCACCGGTGGTGATCTACACCTCCGCAAACGCCGTCCCGCTCTACCTGGAGCCCCTGGTCGCATTCGCCCTGCCGCTGGCGGTCTTCGACGAAGACAGAAGGACACGGATGCTGTCCGCCGGCTTCGTGGGACTGGCGGCCGTGGCCATCGGGCTGAGCTTCTCCCGGGCCGGCTGGATGACCCTGATCGCCCAGGTCTTCCTGGTCGCCCTCTTCGGCCGCTGGCGCTGGCGCCTGATCGGCGCGGCGGCCGCGATCGCCGCCGCCGCCTTCGCCGGCTCCCACCGGGTACGCGACCGAATTCTGGTCGAGCTGGATCCCGGCAGCCCGGCGAACACGATCGTGCTGCGCCTGTCCCTCTGGAGGTCGACGCTCAACATGCTCGTGCACCGACCCCTCTTAGGAAGCGGCCTGGCGGGCTTCAAAGCCTCGATCCAGCCCTACCGGGACCCGGCCTACCACGAGAACCAGATCTACCCGCACAACCTGTTCCTTAACTTCTGGGCGGAGACCGGCCTGCTCGGTCTGCTGGCGTTCCTCTGGCTGATGGTTCAGGTCGTGCGGTCGGGGCTCAGGGGCCTCGAGGCCGGCGGCTGGGCGCGGATCATGTCGATCGGAATCCTGGGCCTGGTGCTCTCCTTCTTCGTCCACGGCCTGCTCGATGCGCCCTATTTCAAGAACGACCAGGCGCTTGCCTTCTGGGCCCTGGTGGGGATCCAGCTGGGATCGGTTCTGGAGTCCCCCGCAAGGTAATCTGGCGCCGATGGACTTCACGTTCTCGGAGGAACAGCTCGCGATCCGGGAAACGATCCGGGAGCTGGTCCAGGACAGGGTCGCGCCGAGGGCGGCCGAGATCGACGAGAAGGCGGAGTATCCGAAGGACATCGAGAGGCTGTTCGCCGAGAACGGGATCATGGCCATCCCGTTTCCAGAGCGCTATGGAGGCATCTCGGGCTCCAGCGTCACCATCTGCATGGGAATCGAGGAGATCGCCAAGGCCTGCGCCACCTCCTCGCTCATCCTGGCCGTTCAGGCGCTGGGCTCCTACCCGATCCTGATCGCCGGCACCGAGGAACAGAAGAGCCGCCTGTGTCCGCCCCTGGCAGAGGGCAGGGTCTGTGCGTACGCGCTGTCCGAACCGGGCTCGGGCTCCGACGCCGCGGCCATGAAGACGACGGCCACCCGATACGGCGATGAGTACGTCCTCAACGGAAGCAAGATCTTCATCACGCACGGGAGCATCGCGGACTCGCTCGTCGTCTTCGCCCGCAGCGACCGGGAGGCGGATCACAGGAGTATCAGCGCCTTCCTGCTCGAGCGCGATGTGAGCCCCTGGGAGACTGTCAAGCTCGAGCACAAGCTCGGCATCAGGGGCTCACCGACGGCGATGCTGGCCTTCGACGAGGTGCGGGTGCCGGCCAGGAACCGGCTGGGAGACGAGGGCTACGGCTTCAAGATCGCGCTCTCCGTTCTCGACCGGTCCCGGCCCGGCATCGGCGCCCAAGCGCTGGGGATCGCGGAGGGAGCGCTCGACTACGCCGTCGCATACGCCAAAGAGCGCAAGCAGTTCGGCCAGCCCGTCGCCAACTTCCAGGGAATCCAGTTCATGCTCGCCGACATGGCCACCCAGATCGAGGCCGCGCGCCAGCTCGTCTATCTGGCCGCGACCAAGGTGGACGAGCAGGCACCCGACCTGACCAAGGTCGCTGCGATGGCGAAGCTGTTCGCCTCCGACACCGCGATGCACGTGACCACGGACGCGGTGCAGGTGCTGGGTGGCTACGGATACATCCGCGACTACCCGGTCGAGCGGATGATGCGGGACGCCAAGATCACACAGATCTATGAGGGCACCAACCAGATTCAGCGAGTCGTCATCGGTCGCGCGCTGCTCAGGTAGGCCGGGCGGTGCCCGTTGCCGCGGATGCGGGCGGCCTTTATAGTTCCAGCGGTCAAAAGCAAGCGGGGGCAGCGACGACGCCATAGCCGCTCGCCGCGGAAGGAGAGCAACCTTGAGTCAGACACCGCCAGGATCCAGGCCGCCCGGGGGCTCCGGCGGCTGGGAGCCGCCGCCTCCGCCGGCCTCGCCTCCGCCGCCCCCCGACCAGGGACCGGGCGGTCGCTCCGAGGGCGCGCCCCCGCCCTCCGGGCGAGAGCAGCCGGCCCCGCCGCCGGATCACGAGCCCGGCCAGAGTCCGCCGCCGCCCTCTCCATCTCCGGTGCCGCCGCCGTCCGCCGTACCGCCGCCGCCGCCGGTGTCCCCGCCCTCGGCAGTTCCGCCGCCCCCGCCGCCTCCCCTGGGGCGTTCTGCCGGTGGACCACCCGAGGCTCCGCCGCCCGGAGAACCGCCGTCGGGGCCTTCCGGCGGGCCACCCCTTCCGCCGCCGCCACCAGGACCGCCTGGCGGGCCGCCGCCGCCACCAGGACCGCC
>JALYYF010000118.1 GCA_030946725.1 Candidatus Dormiibacterota bacterium | reverse complement strand
CCCGGAGCCTGGGCCGGTCCAGCCTGATCGCTGTCGGCGGCAGCGGCGGCAACCAGCTGCTGGAACGCCTCCGACACCAGCTGCCCGCCGCGCGCGAGGGCGGCTGGTCGGGCGACGGCGGGGGGCTCGTGGCGATGCAGGCGCTGCCCGGACAGCCCGCGAGTTCTCGGGAGCTTCACTTCCAGCTCTGGATCGATGGCTCCAGCCCGCTGCTGCTGCAGGCCGCCGCCGCCGCGCTCTACCGGCACCCGCTGCCGGGCAACGCCATCAGGCTGGACGCCGGCGGCCGACTCCAGGCGACGCCTGCCCCCTGGGCCGCGCCCAAGCCGGCCGCCCAGGCCCCGCAGACGCTGCTCCGGCTGCTACTGGCCGCCATCGGGATGGTGGCTGTGGGGGCCATCCTGCTCGGTCTCGGCCTGCAGGTGCGCAAGCCACTGGAGCCGGCCTGGTGAGGGTCCTGGACGGCAACCTGCCCGTCGCGGAGAACCAGCGCTGGCTGGCGGCGCTGGAGCCGGCCCGGACCCGCGTCATGCTCCTGGTGGCGCTGGCATCTGCAGCGGCCGCCCTCTCGGTCCGCGTCTATCCGGCCGCGCTGGCCGCGCTCTTCTGCCTGTTGCTGGGCGCCGCCTGCACGCTTCCCCTTCGCATCCCCGCGCCCCAGGCAATGGCGGCGGGTGTTGCTGCCGCGATCACCCTGGGCCTGGGTCGGCTGATCGCAAGCGGGCTGGCGCTGGATCCCGGCGCGGGCTGGACCGCGACGGCAGGCGGAGCCCTCCTTCTGCTGGCCTGCTCTCCGGTCGCGCTGTGGGCCTCGCGCGCCCTCGCGCGCCCCCTGCCTTCGTGGGCCGGGCGACGGGCCCAGAACCCGACGGGTGGCGAGCCGGCGATCCTGCACAGGGAGGCCGGCCGGGAGCGCCTGGAATGGGAGCTGGCTCGAGCCGCCGACTATCGACGGCCGCTGGCCCTGTGCCTGCTCGGCCTGGACCGCAACCCCCGGGAAGAAGAGCCCGCTGCGGGCCCCTCCGACCTGGAGGGCAGGATGGGGCGCATCGACCAGCTGCTCCTGCACGAGCTTGGTCGCTTCGAGGTGGCGGCCGAACACGGCACCGCAGAGCGGCTGCTGATCCTGCCCGAGGTCTGGGCCGACGGCTACGCCGAGACCGCCGGTGAGCTGTGCGCCCGGGCGGGAGGCCGGGTCGGCCGGACCGTGCGCGCCGCGCTGGTGACCTTCCCCTTCGACGGGACCGGCAGGGACGACCTCGTCGCGGATCTCGAGCTGGCGCTGGAAGGCTGCCGGGCCGGCGACGCTCTCGTCAACGTCGGACCGGCAGGCCGCCTGGCCACCGGCGTAGCGGACTTCGCGAGCTGATGGGCTTCGGACTGGTCTCGCTGTTTCGCCGCCTGGTCGCTGCGGGCGCCGTGCTCTCCGCGCTGCTTGCACTGGCCGCTGCGCCGGCGCTGGCGGCCAATCAGCCTGGAGGCCTGCTGCGCGTGGCCTATTTCTCTCCCGACGGGCCTGCTGTGGACGTCTACATCGACGGCGGTCGAATCCTCACCAACATCGTCTACAAGACGGTCGGGACGTACCAGTCGCTGCCGGCCGGGAGCCACCGGGTCGAGCTCCGACAGACGGGGTCCCCCACCTCCTCTCCAGTGCTGGCCGCAACCACCGCCAATCTCTCCTCCGGGGCCTACTACACGGCTGCCGCGGGAGGCAAGGCCTCCGACCTGACAGCTGTCGTCTTCAGCGACGGCTTCACGCCGCCGACGGCCGGAAAGGCCCAGCTGCGCGCACTGCAATTCGCACCGGAGATCCCTGCCGTCGACGTCGCGATAAGGGGCGGCCCGGTCATCTTCTCGAGTCTCGGCTTCCCGGAGGCCACCTCCTACGCCGCGGTGGCCAGCGGGTCCTACGACCTGGAGTTCCGCGCCGCGGGGACCGACCAGGTCCTCCTGACGGCCCGCGGCGTGACCATCAAGGCGGGCGCCGTCGAATCGCTGGTCGGCGTCGGCGGCGTGGGCAGGCCGATCGAGGTGGTGCAGGTCCAGGACGCCGCTGCCGCGGCCGCCACCGCGGCGGGTGTCGGCGGCGGTGGCGCGGGGACCGGGCTGGGCGGCATGGCGCCTCCCGACATTCCGGGGATGCTGCAGCTAGCCCTGGTGCTGGCCGTCTTCGGAATCCTCCTCTGGGTGGTCAAGCGGAGGCCCAGGCAGGACGGCTAGAGCGTGTACCTCGACCTCGGCCACGCGACTCTTCGAATCTTCATCGGCACCGCACTGGCGATCTCGGCCGCCTTTGGCGGCCACGTGGGGGTAGCAGGGAGAGGCGGGCAGATGTTGCCCGCCTCCTCCCCGACCACGACCACGACCAAAACCACGGCCGCGGCGGGTCCGGCGGCGCTGCAGGCGAGGCTCTCATGGCCGGTCGGCGGTGGTGGCGGTCGCCTCCTCGCCGCTACGTCTCCGCCCAGCCGGGTCAAGATCGCCAGGATTCGGCTCGACGCCCCGGTCTCAGCGCTGGATGCCGGCACGGGGCTCGCCGGACCGTCCGACCCTGCGACCGCCGGTTGGTTCGCCCAGGGCCCCGCCCCCGGCGACCCGGGACCCGCCGTGGTCATCGGCCACCTCGATTCCGACAGGGGACCGGCCGTGTTCTGGCGCCTGGACCAGGTGCGGGTCGGCGACGAGGTGGTGGTCAGCCGCTCGGACGGCTCTTCCGTACGCTTCCTGGTCCGCCGGCTCGCCCGCTACTCCCGCTCCAGCTTTCCCAGCTCGGACGTGTTCGGGACGCGGGCCGAGCCCGAGCTCCGGCTGATCACGTGCAGCGGCAGGTTCAACTTTCTTACCCGGCAGTACACGGACAACCTCGTCGTCTACGCGAGCGCGGCTTAGCCGGACGTTGGCCCCCCACCAACCTCCCCCGCGGTGCGGGGGGAGGACTACTAATTGACCTGGACCGCGAGCGGCTGGCCGGGCTGCTCCTGGGCGACGCGGGAGCGGCGGACGAAACGGCCGGCGCCCGGCTCGGCGACCAGCTGGCGATCCTGCACCACGACCTGTCCGCGGACCAGCACCGTCTCGGGCGCCCCCACCACCTCGGTGCCCTCGTAGAGGTTGTAGTCCACGTTGGAGTGGTGGGTCTGGGCGGAGAGGGTCAGCTTGCGCTCCGGGTTGAAGACGACCAGGTCGGCGTCGCTGCCGACCGCGATCGTGCCCTTCCGCGGGTAGAGGCCGAAGGTCCTGGCGGGGTTGGTCGAGAGCAGCTGGACCAGCCGATTCAGGGAGATGCGACCCGACCGGACGCCGAAGTGGTGGAGCATGTTCAGCCTGTCCTCGATGCCGGGTCCGCCATTGGGGATCTGGGAGAAGTCGTTGCGGCCCATCGTCTTCTGGCCCTGCCACTTGAAGGCGCAGTGGTCGGTCGACACGACCGAGAGGACATCCGTGGCCAGCGCCCGCCAGAGCAGCTCCTGGTGCTCTTTGATGCGGGGCGGCGGCGTGTAGACGTACTTGGCGCCCTCGAAGTCCGGCCGTTCGAGGTAGCTCTCATCGATGAACAGGTACTGCGTGCAGGTCTCGCCGGTGACCCGCCAGCCGGCCGCGCGGGCCTGGACGATCGGCTCCAGCGCCTGGCGGCAGGTCACGTGCACGACGTACAGCGGTGCACCCGCGATGCGGGCCAGCTGGATGGCGCGGTTGGTCGCCTCACCCTCCAGCTCGGGCGGCCTCGTGCGCGCGTGCCAGATCGGCTCGGTGTGCCCCGCAGCCACCGCCTCCCTGATCAGGATGTCGATGGCGTCGCCGTTCTCCGCGTGGACCAGCACCAGCGCGCCGGTGCGGGCTGCCACCTGCATCACCTTGAACAGCGTCTGGTCGTCGACCATGATGCTGCCCTTGTAGGCCATGAACAGCTTGTAGCTGGTGACCCCCTGGTCGGGGACGCGCGCCAGGTCCTCGAGGTTGCCTCCCTCCTCCAGGTCGGTGACGGCGAGGTGGAAGCCGACGTCGATGACGGGACGGGAGCGTCCCAGCTTCGCGTGCCAGGTGCTCAGCGCGTCGGGCAGGCTCTGGCCGCGCTCCTGCAGGCAGAAGTCGATCAGCGTGGTGGTGCCGCCGAAGGCCGCCGACACCGTCCCCGAGGTGAAGTCGTCACAGGTGACCGTGCCCCCGAAGGGCATCTCCATGTGGGTGTGGGGGTCGATGGCGCCCGGCAGCAGGTAGCGGTCGCGGGCGTCAATGACGCGGTCCGCCTTCTGGTCGAGCGACTTCCCGATCTGGGTCACCACGCCGTTGTCCACGAACACGTCGGCGACATAGTCGTCGGAGGCCGTTATGACGCGCCCCCCTCGGATCAGCACGGACATCTCAACTCCTTCCTTTCATCGTGTGCGCCGCGCCGCCCAAGCCATGGCCGCCGTGGTCGATCGGTCGAGAGCCTGGACGGCCAGCTCCAGGTGCCCCGGCCGGGTGTCCTCTTCCCTGGTGTGGCTGAGACCCTTCAGGCTCTGCACGAAGATCATCGCGGATGGCAGGCCGGCGCGGACCATCTCCGCGGCGTCGTGCAGCGGACCGCTGGGCAGCGGATGGACGTGCCCCACGACATCCGTTATGGCGGCGGCGCAGATCTCGACCAGCTCGGTGTCGAAGGGGAGCGGCTCGATGCGCCAGATGCGCTCCCACTCGACGTCCACGCCCTCCTCGCCGGCCAGGCGCCGGCTGGCGTCGACGGCCTGCTGGAGCATCCTGGCCAGGGCGCCGGCGTCCAGCGCCCGCTGGTCCAGCGTGAGCTCGCACTCGCCGGCGATCGCAGTCACGATGCCGGGCCGCGTCACCAGCCGGCCCACGGTGCCGACGCCGCCTTCGCGCCTGGCGATCTCGCGCACCTCGAGCACCAGCCTCGCCGCGGCGGCCAGGGCGTCACGGCGCGCGTCCATGGGGGTCGAGCCGGCGTGGGCGGACTGGCCCTCGAAGCGAACGGCGTGGCGCTCCACGCCGAAGGTGCCCAGCACCACCCCGAGCGGGAGGTCCAGGCGTTCGAGCACCGGCCCCTGCTCGATGTGGAGCTCCAGGTATGCAGCCGCGTTCTCCAGCTGCCGGCGGCACTGCCCGGCTCGGTCGAGGTCGACGCCGCAGGCGGCCAGCGCCTCCGGGAGCGAGACCCCGTCCCGGTCCTTGAGCGCCCGGAGCGCCTCCGGGTCCATCGTGCCGGAGGCGGCGCTCGACCCGAAGAGGCTGCGGCCGAAGCGCGCCCCCTCCTCGTCCGCCCAGCTCACGAGCCGGACCGTCATCGCCGGCCGCCCGCCCTCGGTCAGCCGGCGCAGGACCTCCAGCCCCGCCACAACGTTCAGGCAGCCGTCCAGCCAACCTCCGTCGGGCACCGAGTCGAGGTGGCCACCGATGAGCAGGGCGGACGGGGAATCGCCATGCAGCGTCGCCCATTGGTTGCCCGCCTCGTCGATCTCCTGCTCCACGCCCGGCAGCTCGGTGAGTTTGCCCCCGAGCCACTCCCGGGCCTCGAGCCAGATGGGCGTCCAGCAGACGCGCTGGGCTCCGTGCTCGTCGCCGGTCAGGCGCTGGAGCTCTCGAAGCTCGTCGACCGTCCGGCTCGGCTGCAGGGGCACGGGC
>JALYYF010000058.1 GCA_030946725.1 Candidatus Dormiibacterota bacterium | reverse complement strand
TCGGCCGCGAAGCTGAGCGGTCCCGAATCGACACGATCCTGGCGGACGCCAGGACCGGGACCAGCGCGGCCCTGCTGCTGCGCGGAGAGGCCGGGATCGGCAAGACCGCCCTGCTCAGGTATGCCGTGGAGCAGGCGGCGACGTCCATGAGGGTGCTCAGCGCTCGCGGCGTCCAGTTCGAGGCTGACATCCCCTTCGCAGGTCTCCATGAGCTCCTGCAGCCGGCCTTCGGCATGCTCGACCGTCTTCCCGGTCACCAGGCCGCTACGCTCCAGGGCGCCCTGGGCCGGGGCCCGCGTGTCCAGGCCGACCGCCTCCTGCTCGGCGCCGCCACGCTCGGTCTGCTCTCCGTCTACGCGGACGAGGCGCCACTCCTGCTGGTGATCGACGACGCGCACTGGCTCGATCGCTCCTCCGCCGAAGCGATCGGATTCGCGGTTCGCCGCCTGCTCGCCGACCCCATAGCCACGCTGATCAGCGTTCGCGACGGCGAGGACACACCCCTGCTGGAGGTGGGCCTGCCCGAGCTCGTCGTCACCGGGCTGGACCCCGCATCCGCCAGAGGCCTGCTGGACGTGAGGACGAGCGCGCCGGTCGAGCGGGACACCTTCGAGTGGATCCTGCGCGCCACGGCGGGAAATCCGCTCGCCCTGGTGGAGCTGGCCGACGCCGCCCCGCACCTCTCCCGCCCAACCTTCGACCTGCCATTGCCCGTGACCACCACCGTCGAACGGACCTTCCTGCGCAGGGCGGTGAGCCTGTCGGCACCGGCGCGGCGTGCGCTGCTGATAGCCGCGGCATTGCAGCCCGCGGACCTGAACATGGTCCGCCGCGCAGCCCTCTCCATGGGCCTGCCGATGGAGGCGATCGACGAGGCTGAGGCGGCGGCGGGCCTGGTGCAGTCGCATGCCGGCGTGCTCGAGTTCCGCCATCCGCTGGCGCGCTCGGCGATCTACAACGCAGCCTCACCGGCCGACCGGCGCGGCGCACATCGTGCCGTCGCGGGTGTGCTGACCAGCTCCGAGCAGGCCGACCGCCGTGCCTGGCACCTGGCGTCGGCGAGCCAAGGCCCCGACGAGGAGGTTGCGGCGGCCCTCGAAGGCGCGGGCGGGCGAGCCCGCGAGCGCAGCGCGTACGCGGCCGCGGCGACGGCCTTCGAGCACTCCGCCAGGCTCGGGGACGACGGCCAGCGCCGGAGCGAGCGCCTGTTCCGGGCTGGAGAGGCGGCCTGGCTCGCCGGCCGCGTGGAGCGCGCCGTCGAGTCTCTGGAAGGAGCCCGCCGGCTCTCCTCGGGGCCAGAGCTGCGTGCCGAGATTGATCAGCTCCGCGGTCACCTGGCGATGCGCCGCGGTGCCATCGAAGAGGGATACCAGATGTTGGTGGAGGCCGCCGCGGCCACCCAGGGCTTCGATCGGGGGAAGGCGGTGCTGATGCTGGCGGACGCCGCACTCGGCTCCCTGATGGCCGGCCGCGCCGTCGACAGCCTGGCGGCAGGTCGCCGCGCGCTCGAGCTTGTGCGGGGAGATGAGGCCCCCGATATCGCCTTCTACGCGCACGTGGCGTACGGCATCGCGGCCGTTGTGGCCGGCCACGGCGCGGAGGGCAGCGCTCACCTTCGAACCGCCCTCGGACTGTTCGAGCGCGCTTCCGCCGGTGTCTCGAGCCCGCTCCTCCTGGTGTGGGCGACCTTCGTGCCGATGTTCCTTCGGGAGGCCGAGACGGGTCGCGAGATGATCGCGAGTGCCGTGGAGCTGGCCCGCGACGAGGGCCCGAGCGGCGCCCTCCCGGTGCTCCTCCACTACCTGGGCCGGGACGCCGCCACAACCGACCGCTGGGCACTGGCTCGGGCGAGGTACGAGGAGGCCATCCGGATCGCGCGGGAGGCCGGGCAGTCGGCAGACCTGGCCTCCTCCCTGGCGGGGATCGCCTGGCTGGACGCCCGGGAAGGGCGTGTCGAGCAGTGCCTGGCGCATGGCCAGGAGGCCCTGGCGCTGACCGAGCAGCTCGGGCTCGACTTGTTCCGGGTCTGGGCGCTCACAGCGCTCGCGGAGCTGGAGCTCGGACAGGGAAGGATCTCGAATGCACTTGAACCGCTGCTCGAATGCCAGCGGGTCCTGGATCGGCTGGGCTTGCTGGACGCGGACCTGGCACCCGGGCCGGAGCTCGTGGACGCGTACCTCCGGCTTGGACGGCCGGACGACGCCCGCCTGGCGGCCGAGCGCTACTATCCACTGGCTCTGGAGAAAGGGCAGCCATGGTC